>JAJRWA010000241.1 GCA_024277025.1 Candidatus Krumholzibacteriota bacterium
CCGGCCAGCAGACCACCGATCGCCACGGCGCCCAGGGGCGCCAGCCGCTCCAGGCCAATCGCCGAACCCGCGGCCACCGGCAGCATGCCCGCCGCCACCGCGAACGCCGTCATCAGCACGGGCCGGGTCCGGATCCGGATACTCTCCAACATGGCTTCCCGCTTGTTCATCCCCTCGTCCATTTTCTCCTGGGCAAAGTGAATCAGCAGGATCGCGTTGTTGACGATGATCCCCGACAGCAGGATGAAGCCCATCATCGCCGGCATCGAGACGTGGTAGTTCAACGCCAGCAGCGTCCAGGAGGCGCCGATGATCGTCAGCGGGATCGAAAGGATGATCATCAGGGAGACCTTGGCCGAATCGAACAGGGTGATCAGGGTGAAGAAGATCAGGATCACGGCAAACCCGATGGCCGAGACCATCCGTTTGGCCGAATTGCCGAACTCCTTGCTGTCGCCCACCTGCTCCATGGTCACCGAAGGTGGCAGGACCGTGCCCTTGAACGAATGCTCGAAGTTGGCCATGATATGGCTGATCGCCGCTTTCTCGCGGAAGCAGTACACGTTGAGCGTATAGTTGAGACCTTCGCGGGTGATGATGCCGGGCTCGAAACCCCGGCTCACCGTGGCCAGGGCGCCCAGGGGTACCTTCTCGCCGCGTGGCGTGTCGATAAGGATCGTGGACAGCAAGTCCAGACGGTCCCGTTGCGCAGCCGGCAACCAGACCCGGACGCCGAAATCGATGCTGTTCTCGGCCGGAAAATTCGCCACCATGGCTCCGCGCAGCAACGCCTGCAGTTGGCCCGTGATATCCGAATTCGTCAGGCCGTAGAGCGCCGCCCGCTGCTTGTCGATGTCCAGGTTGTAGACCGACTTGTCGATGTCCCAGGTGCGGGAGACCGAAACCACACCGCGCGTCCTGGCCAGAGCCTTTTCCACCTGGTCACCGGCCTGCACCAGATCATCGAAGCTGGAGCTCGACAGCATGATGTCGATGTTGGCGCGGATACTGGCCAGGGCCGTGGCGCCGTAGTCCACGACATCCAGTTGCTTGATGTCTTCGATCCCGGCCAACTGCTCCCGCAGCCGGTGCTCGATATCCCAGATCGAGTCATCCCGCTCGTAGCGGTTCACGTAGGTTGCGGTCACGGCGATATGGTCGATCCCCGAGCCGCTGCCGATGCTGAGCACGCCGGGCTCGCTGCCGATCGAAGACGAGAGTCGGTCCAGTTGGCCGTTCTCCGCCACGATCCGGTTGACCTCCGCCACGATCCGCCGGCTGGCGTCGATCGGCAGGTTGGGATCGGTCGTGATGCTGATCTTGACCCCGCCGGTATCCATGGGCGGCATCAGTTCCTGCCCCACGGTCGGCATGACAATCCGCACACTGATGACAAACAGGGCCAGCAGGGCGCCGAAGTAGGCGAAGGCGACCGGCCGGCGTGACAACGCGTTACGGACCGAACGGGCAAAGAATTTCTGGACCGCCTCGTTGGCCGTGCTGGTGATCCGATGAAAGAACGTTTCGGCGCGCAGCAGCAGCGGGTGATCAAGCTGCAGCATGCGCATGGCCAGCAGCGGCACCGCCGTGATCGAGATGATGTACGAAGCCGCCAGCGCCAGCAGCAGCGTGCTGGTCAGGGGCCGGAAAACCGTTTGCGGGTAGCCGCCGACAAAGAGGATCGGGGCCAGGGCGATCATGGTCGTGATCGTGCCGGAAAGGTCGGCGAACATGATCTCCCGCGTGCCGGTCATGACCGCCCGGTGGATATCGCTGCCGAGATCCTTGTAGTGGCGCTCGATGTTCTCCATGACCACGACCGCGTCGTCCAGCAACAGCCCCAACGCCAGGATGATACCCGTCAGCGTGACCACGTTGAACTCGATCCCGAACAGCCACATCAGGGCCAGGGTCGTGGCATAGACCAGCGGGATGGTCAGCAGGATGACCAGCACCTGGCGGAAGCTGGCCAGGAAGATGAACACCACGAAGATCGACATGAGGATCGCGTCCCGCAGCGACGAGAACATGTTGTCCGTGGACTGGACGATGGTGTCCTTTTGAGTGTCGGTGATCTCGAAGGTGAGTTGCGGGTACCGGGTGGCAATTTCGGCCAGCTCTTTTTCGACTGTCTTGATTGTCCGAATCACATCGGCATCAAGCCCGCGCTGGATCGACATGGCGATGGCCGGTTTGCCGTTGCCGAAGTAGAGGGCGTTGTTCTCGTAGTGGCCGAAATGGATTTCGCTGACGTCACCAAGGGTGAGATCCGGCGTCAGCTGCATAGCCGCGATACCGGCGATGCTTTCCTCGCGGGCCGGCGACTTGAGCAGATAGCGGCTGTCCTGGCCGGTGACGAAACCAATGGCGTAGTCCCGGTTGTTGGCCTGGATCAGGCCCAGGACCAGCCCGATACCCAGGCCGTGCCGATCCAGCTTCTCCTTGTCGACGATGATCTGGATTTCCTTCTTGTAGCCGCCGAAGATGTCGACATTGGCCACACCCGACAGCTTGATGAGCCGCTGTTTCAGCTTGTTTTCCACGATCTGGCGCACGTCCGGCAGCGACAGGTCGCCGACCGGACTGACGGCCACCACGAGAACCGGGGCGGTGGCCGCGGAGATCTTGTGGATCTGGGGTTCCAGAATGTCCCGCGGCAGGGATGAGCGGATCTTGCCGACGGCATTGTTGACGTCGCTGGCCGCCATCTCCAGGTCCTTGCTGTACTCGAACTCGGCGTGGATGACGCTGACCTCGTCGATGGTCGTGGAGTAGACCCGGCGGATCTTGTCCAGCGTCTGCAGTTCCTCTTCCACCGGCACGCCGACGTTGGCCGCAATCGTCTTGGCCGACGCGCCCGGCTGGATGATGACGACCGCAATGTCGGGGAAGCTGGAATCCGGAAACAGCTTCCGGTCGATCCGGCCGTAGCCGATGACACCCAGGAACAGGAACAGGGTCAGAAACGAATAGATGAAATAGGGGCGCCCCAGCAGGCGCTCGATCCAGCTCTTATTCATGCTGCCCCTCCGCCGCGACACGAACCTGGCCATAGCTGGGCAGGATACTCAGTTTGGCCTCGGCGGCGACGGCAACCGGCGCGGTGACGACTGGTTCGATCACGGCGAAGTCGTGACCCTGGACCACGATCGTCACCGGCTGTTCCACGAACTGTTCGTCCTGATAGAGCATGACGCTCTGGCCCTGCTTGCGGTGCAGCAGGGCTTGGGCAGGGACGGCGCAGCCGGTCGCCGAACCGGTGATGACTTTGATGGTCAGATAGCTGCCGTTGGCCAGGTCCAGGCGCTCCGCCAGTTCCAGTTCAGCGACCGTCAGGCCGTTGCGGGCGTCGCCATACAGGCGGGTGATGGTGCCGATCTTTTCCTGCTGCAGCAGGACGTCCTGTCCCGGCTCGATTTTCGCGGCGCCGGCCATGAAGCTGAAGGTCAGTTTCTGGGGCAGGGAGTTGAGTGTCAGCAGGGGCCGGCCTGGCGTGGCGAGATCTCCCTGGCGCAGCAGTATTGTGCCGACGATGCCGGCGAACGAGGCCCGGATGTCGGCGTAGCCGAGCTGGTTCTTCAGGCTCTTGATGTTCTGCTCGACTTCCAACACAGCAGCTTCAGCCCCGCTGAAGGCGATCTCGGACGCCGTCAATTGTTCCTGCGAAAGACCGCCGGCCTGGAACAGATCACGGTTCCGCTCCAGCACGGACGCGCTGTACTGGTACTGCTTGCGGGCGGTCATCAGCTTGGCCCGGGCGGTCGCCAGTCCGGCCGTGATCTCCTGGCTGTCGATGCGGACCAGCAGATCTCCGGGTTGAACCGATTGGTTCGCCACCACCGGTACTTCAGTTACCCGACCACTGAGTTTCGAGGAAACCGTGGTGTTGTTGGCGGCTTCCAGCCTGGCCAGAAAAGTACTCGTCTGCACGATGGTTCGGGTGTCAGGCCTGACCGTCTTGATCGTGTAGCTGAGCGGGACGGCGACCGGGGCGTTCTTCATGGCGTGCCGGCGCTTGCCGAGCAGCACGACGCCCAGCACAATGATGATGATCACCGGTATGAACGGCAGGAATCGCTTCTTCATTGGTTCTCTCCGTTTTCGAGCAGGTAGTTCAGGTAGTAGCGTGCGGCGCTGTAGTCGTATCTGGCCCCGATCAGGCGGCTTTCCGCCAGCAGGTTGCGGGCCTGCGCATAGAGCAAGTCGTTGATGTCGGCGGCGCCCCGGTCGAAGCGCACCTGCTCGATCGCAGCGGTCTCACTGGTCAGGGCGAACTCCGCCTCGGCGCTGTGGTAGTCATCAAGCACGGCGTTGATGCGGGTCGTGGCCTCATGCAGGGACTGCCGGAGCTCGAGCGTGGTCTTGTCCTGGTCATAGACGCTCTGGCGCTCAAGAATGCGCGCCTGCTGGATCCTGGCCTTGCGGCTGCCGAAGTCGAAGATGTTCCACTTCAGGCTCAGGCCCGCTTGCCAAACCGTTTCATCCTGCCAGGTGCCGCTGTCGAAATGACTGGAATCGTTGGGTCCGAAATTCGAGCCATAGGCGGAAGTCAGGACCAGCTGGGGGTACAACGAGCCGGAGGTCTTCTGGACGAGCTTGTGGCTTCGGTTGACCGCGAGTTGGGCGTTCTGCAGCCGCTGCGAACCGACCAGTTGATCCGAGAAATCGTCTTCGACCCGGACCATGGCACCGGCGGAACAATCAATATCCACCAGCTCCGGCACTTGCTCGATGCCCAGCAGATTCGCCAGCGAGCCCTTCATCAAAGAGATGTTCGACTCGATCTGGCTCAGACCGGCGCGGGCACTCTTGAGGTCGGCGGCCGCCTTCAATTGATCTATCCGGGCTTTCCGGCCCAGTTCCAGCTCGTGGGTGACGTTGTCATGGAGTTTCTGCAGCGCCGCGACATAGGTCGTCTGGGCCTGGGCCTGGGCCTGGAGGGAGAGGATCTTCACGTACAGCGACCTGACGTTGTAGATCAACTGTTCCCGGCTCAGCTTCAGGGCGATGCCGGCCATTTCCTCCTGCAGGCCGGAGATCTCGACCGCCCGTTTCCTGGTGAAGCCGGTGAACAGCTCCAGCTCGTAGACGATGCCCGCGGTGAAGAGGTCCCGCGTGGTCGGGATGCTCAGGGGATCCGAACCCAGGGACGATGGCGTCAGCGGCGCCAGGGTCCGCGGCAGGTTGTAGTGATTGTAGGAAGAGACCAGGCTGAGCCGGCCGAAGCGCTGGGACTTCTGGTCCGAGGCGTCTTCCCGCGCAGCCTCGTGGGCCAGAGCTTGTTTCTGCAGGTCGGGGTTGCCCTGGAGGGCCATGGCGACCGCTTCGTCCAGAGTCAGGGTCTGGTCCTGGGCCAGGGCGGTCTGGCCGGAGAGCAGAGTTCCACCGACCAGGAGCAGGACCAGCAAAGCTGTCAGCCGACTGTGCCTGCCGCCTGCCCGGGCCATGGTGGTTTGATTGGTGCTGGCGTTCATGGACTTGTCTCACTCCTCGGTGGATCCTGGTTGTGATTCTGAGGCTGCGGCCCCCGCTCCGTCCGGGACTCCCAGGCCCGCGATCCCGCCCAGAAAGAGACTGGTGATCATCGCGGTATGCTGCTGCAGGTCGGGCACTCCCGGGCCGTCCTTGCCGATTTGAACCATGACCGGTGAAAAGAGATAGCGTGAAGCCATCATCGAGGTCAGCAGGGGGGCAATCAGCGTGGGCGATATCTGTGTTCCCGTCGTCCTGGCCAGCGGACGGCAGACTTCCTTGTCCATGACCGCCATCATGCGACTGCCCCAGCGGGCCTTGTGCTCGATGATCTCGGGGTCTTCATGGTGCAAGTCGGTGATGGCCACGATCAGGAAGTGCCGCTTCGCTTCAAAGAACGCGATGGCGCTGGCGATGAACCGCTCAAATTTCACAGGGAGGCCATCTTCACCGGACAGCTCGGTCGTCATGACCTCCAGATACCCGGCAAAGAATACGTCGAGCACCTCGGTCAACAGCCTCTTCTTGGAGCCGAAGAAGTAGTTGATCATGGCCAGGTTGACGCCGGCCTCACGGGCCAGTTCCCGCAGGCCGGTCCCGTCAAAGCCTTGCCGGGCAAAGAGAACGACTGCGGTTTGCAGGATTCTCTCTCGTGAGCTTTGGCTCTTTGTGGCAGTGGATTTCACACGTATTCCCGTCGTCTAGTGGGTCTGATTCTGTGGCAATATAGGTCTTTGGGGGAGATTAATCAAACGTTTGTTTAAGGTGAGATCCACAACCCGTGTACGCCGGAATACGCTGGGAGCAAGACCTTTGCGAGAATCCAGCCGCACCGTGGGTTTTCGCCAGAACAGGAGTATGTCACTAAAGAAGTCACCTGAAAACCCGAAGTCATTGGATGTAGGCCAGCCTACAGCCAACACGCATTTCCGGATTCAGAGGGGATTCCGCAATGTTTGATCACCGCAAGGCCGCCGGCCTCAAACCATTTCTGCTTCTGTTCTTCATTGGCATCGTGCCATTGGTCGGCATTGGCGGCCTGTCGCTCTATCAATCCCACAAGGCCCTGACCGCCGAGACTTTCGACCGTCTGCAGGCGGTCGCCCAGATCAAGCAGGGCGCTGTCACCAAGTATCTGGAGTCCGTCTCGGCCCAGATGCAGATCGTCAAGGTCAACCCCCTGGTGCGGGCCGGCATCAAGCAGTTTCCCGAGGCCGTGGCCCAGGCCGGCGGCACCCTGGGGTCCGAGCGGTGGCAGGGCCTGGTCGACCGGCTGCAGGGCAAGTACACGAAGATCATGGCGGCCAACGGTTGGCAGGATCTCTACCTGATCGACACCGAAGGCCGCATCGTTTTCGCCTGCGGCGGCAACGACGATGTGGGCGAGTTCGCCACCGGTGAAGCCCTGCGTGGCACGATCATGGGCGAGGCCTTTGCCGGGGCCCAGGGCATGACCTATGAGCAGACTACGGTCTCGGACTTTCGCCCGTACGGCCCGGCCGGCGACGCCCATGGCGCCATCGCCATCGCCCAGGTCCTGAACGCCAAGAAGAAGCTGGCCGGCTACGTGGCGGCCCGCATCCCGGCCGACGACATCACCGCCATCCTGCACCAGCGCGAGGGCATGGGCCAAAGCGGCGAGACTTTTCTGGTCGGCAGCGACAAACTGCTGCGCACGGACTCGCTGCAGGATCCGGACAACTACTCGGTCGCCGCCTGTTTTGCCGCGCCCCGGGAGCGGGCGATCGAATCACCGGCGGTCACGGCCGGACTGGCCGACGAGAGCGGCCTGGCGATCTACCGGAACCACCGCGGCAGCGAGGTGCTGGGCGCCTGGTTCCCCCTGCACCTGTCCGGGACCGATTGGGTGCTGGTGGCCGAACTGGCCAAGGACGAGGCTCTGGCCAGCGCGGCGAACCTGCAGCGCATACTGCTGTGGGCCGGTCTGGTCAGTCTGCTCGGTACGATTGCTGTTTCGGTGGTGCTGACCCGCCGGCTGCTGCTGCCGATCAACGATCTGATCAGGGGGCTGGGCAGTTGCGCGATCCAGATGGTCAGCGAGTCCGAACAGATCACCAGCCGCGCCCAGGGTTTGGCTGGTGCCGCGGCCGACAACGCGGCCATCCTGCAGCAGCTCACCGGCAGTCTGCATGATATCAGCACCGACTCCCAGAGCAATGCCGCCGCCGCGGCCGAAGCCGACGGCCTGATGAAGGAGGCGGAAGCCGCCCTGGACGTGGCCGACACCCAGATGAGCTCGGCGACAACGGCCATGGACGAGATCACGACCGCCAGCGAGGAATCCCGGCGGATCATCAAGACCATCGAGGAGATCTCCTTCCAGACCAACCTGCTGGCCCTGAACGCCGCGGTCGAGGCGGCGCGGGCCGGTGACGCCGGCCGGGGGTTCGCCGTCGTGGCCGAGGAAGTCCGCAACCTGGCCCAGCGCTCGGGCGAGGCCATCACCTCGACCAGCACCCAGATCGTCAACACGGCTACGCGCGTGCACGAAGGTAGCGAACATGTGCAGCGGACCAGCGAGAGTTTCGCGGCGGCTGCCGACAATGTGGCCCGCGTCGGCTCCCTGCTCGAGTCCGTGCGCGAGACCTCATCGGCCCAGGCGCGCGGCGTCGAGTCCATCAACAGCAGTGTCGACCAGATGGCCGAGCGCCTGCTCCAAATGGCGCGCGAAACCGACGATTCGAGCCGCGCGGCCGGCGTGATCGTGGGGATCTCCGACACGCTGAATACCTATGTCGCGCAGTTGGAAGCGTTGGCGGGATCGCGCTGACAAGTCCCGCCCGTCCCTGCTGTTCAGGGCGCGACCGCCAGGGTCCGGCCCGCCGAATGGGCGGCGAACTCGGGCGCGTACAGCGACTGCATCGTGGCCGGCCCGACCTTGAACTGGCCGGCCATGGTGGCCCGCAACCGGTATTTCAGCGTGAACTGCCCGGTCGGCAGGCGGTCGAAGAAAAAATTCGTGCCCGAGTCGCGGACCTCTTCGTAGTAACCCAGACCATTTTGCCAATGATAACCTGAAGTCGTGCCCTGCGGCTCGAAACCCGCTCCCCGGGGATCGCGCAGGTGCACGTACTCGGCAGCCTGCCGGACGGTGAGCGACAGCTGGACTTCGATCTGGTCGCCGACGGCTACCGAATCCCCGCCCGCCAGTGGGTGCAGCACCCATTGCGTACCGTCGTGCTCGCGGCGGAAGAAGCGGCGGGTGATGCCGAACAGGTCCCCGTCCGCCGCCTCCGGCAGCTGTTCCGTCGAAAAATGCCAGGTTGCCGAGGCGAAGGCCAACCCCGGTGTTGTTTTGGCCACGACCACCGTTGCCATGCTCTGCGGTTCGATCTGGTCACCCTCGTAGACGATCTGGTTGTGGGCGCCGCCATAAACATCCGGCTGGAACTCGAAACGCTCGGCGTGGGGCCCGCACGCCACCTCGATCACCTCGGACGTAGCCAGCAGCTTGTCCTGCACCATGTAGTGCACGAGGGCGTAGATGGCCTCGGCCGTGGCCCGGGTGGACTTCCAGTGCCCGAGCTTCTTGTTCAGCAGCAGCCACTGGGCGAGCCCCTGGCGCCGTGGATCAGCGGGCGCAATTTCAGTCAGCACCCGCAGAGCAAAGGCGTGGGCCTCGACGGTGTCGTTGTACCAGAGCCAGGCCCGGTCCTCGGGGGCCCAGTAGGTGCCCAGATCCGGATCAGTGAGAGCCGCGTCCATGACGGCGGCGAACACCAGCCGGGCATCCGCTTCCCGTCCGGCCCGCTGCAGGGTCAGGGCCAGATAGCCCCGCACCAGGCGGGAGTGGGTTCGCCAGTGCGCGAACGAGGCGTCCAGCATATCGGCGCGGTCCTCGCTGGTGAAGCCGGCCGCCTGCCAGACGTCGGACTGATAGCTGGACAACAGGTAGTTCAGCAGGGTGAGCGACGCGGTGCCGCGGTCCCGCGCCGACGGCCTGAGGCGGTTGACTGACTGGTAGTATTCGTACAGGTAGCGCCAGGCCCGGGCAACCATGTCATCGGGCGCCTGGACGCCGAATTCGGCGCCACGGGCCAGTCCCATCAGCACCGTCAGCGTCATGTGGGGAGCGGGCAGCCCGCCGGGGAACCACGGGAAGCCGCCGCTGCTGTCCTGCAGTTCGGCCAGTTTGGCCAGGGCGGTCTTACGCTGGGTGGTGACCGTTTCCGGGTCCAGCATATTGAGCAAGGGCACGTCCGACCCGCCGCCACCGGCGATCTGCAGCCAGGGGCTTTCCTCCAGCAGCAGGCGCCGGTTGGGGTCGTCATCGCGCCAGCTTTCGGTGCGGGTTTCACGGTTCGCCAGGGACTCGGCCATGGCCTGTACGGCCGGATGTTCGGCGTAGACACCGGCCAGGATGCTGGTGCTCAGATACCGGTTCAGGGTCTGCTCGACGCACTCGTGGGGGTATTGGACCAGGTAGGGCAGGGCGCTCAGCACGCTGCCGAACAGTTGGGCATCAATCGTGACGACCAACTGGCCCTGGACCCGTGTCGCGTCGTTGTCGCTGGCCATCAGCGGGAACTTCATCTCGCGCCGATCAGCCCCGTTGAGGGCCACGAACCGCGACTCGATCAGATGCATGCGGCCCGGCAGAATCGGCAGCGGCCGCTGCTCGCCGTCCGACAGGGATCCGGCCCGGGCCACGGCTTTGACCAGGACCGAGCCCACGCCGGCCGGTGTCCTGAGCGCAAAGACCAGAGTCTCTTCGGCGCCGGCTGCGACCGCGAACGGAACGTCGCCGGCGGTGAGACCAAAGCGGCTGGAGAGATCAGCGCCACTGTCCGGATCCAGGATCTGCAGTTCCACCTGACCGTGCAGCGCCACGGTGCCCGCGTTGTTGACCACGACCTGCAGGCGGGCCGTATCACCCTCGCGCAGAAACCGCGGCAGATAGGGCCTGACCATCAGGTCCTTGACGCTGGCGGTCGTGCGCTGGGCCTGGCCGCTGTGCAGGTCACGCGTCAGCGCGTGCAACCGCACGTTCCAGTCGGTGGCCGAGTCGGGGACCTTGAAGGTGACGACGGCCGTTCCGTCGCCGGAGATCCGGACATGCGGCAGCCAAAAGGCCGTTTCCGAGAAGTTCTGCCGCAATTCGACCGGTGGCCGGCTTGCGGTCCCCGGGCCCACGCCGGCCTTTCGGGCCAGGGCCCCCTCGACCGAATGGTTGGCCAGGGCGCTCTTGATCTCGACCATGTACTCGGCTCCCTCGACGTCGAAGGCCTGCAGCAGCGGTGTGCCCTCAGCGGCGAGGGCGGCGGACACGGCCCGGTCGATGCCCATTATCGTGTCACCGCTGCGGCCGCCGCGCACATGCAGGTCGCCACGCCTGGCGCCCACGCCGCGGCGCAGGGTCAGCCGCAGACGATCCGGCCAGAGGACAACGCGCTGTAGCGGCAAGCCCGGACTGCCGAAGGACCGCCAAATGGAAGTGCCGGCGGACAGGCTGGTCTTCAACCGGGGCTCGCCGCGGGCCGAGCCGAATACCCCGCGGACCAGCGGCGTTCGTTGGCTGGCGATGGCGTCGAGGCTGCGGTCGTACATGTAGGCCAGCAGCTCGGTGGTCTCGTTGTTGACGGCGGAACCGTCCCGGCTCTTGATCGTCATGGTGAACGTCTCGGTTTGGCCGGGAGTCAGGCGGTCGCGGAAGGTGGCAAACGAGACATCCAGCAGCATGTTGTCCCAGGGCACAAGGATTGACCGCGACGCGGTCAGGTGCTGGTGGTCGCGCACGCCGCTGACGGTCACCTGCAGGCCCAGGCGGGCGGCTGCCGCCACCGGGACTTTCAGCACGTTGGGCTCCTGGCCACTGCGCAGGAATCCGGCCCGCGTGCGGTGGCCGCCGACAAAGACCTGAACATACAGCGGCTGGTCGGTCAGACCGGAATGCAGCAGAAAACGCGCCGTGTCCCCGACGGCTACCCGGCCGCGTTCGGGCTCGAGGACCAGGGGCAGGTTCAGGTGGAGGGGCGCG
Source organism: Candidatus Krumholzibacteriota bacterium (assembly GCA_024277025.1). GTDB lineage: Bacteria > Krumholzibacteriota > Krumholzibacteriia > LZORAL124-64-63 > LZORAL124-64-63 > JAGRNP01. The sequence goes on from JAJRWA010000241.1 coordinate 11,471, forward strand.
CGACCGGTTGCGATGAACTCGTGGCGGGCTTCGCTCGTGCGGCCGTTGCGGTCGACCGTGGTGTAGACCAGGCGGTAGGCGCCGGCCGGCACCTGATCCAGCCTGATTGTGGCCAGCCCGTCGTCGCCGTGTTGCAGACTGCCGCCGGCCACGCGGCTGCCGAGCGGCCATTGACGCAGATCACCCAGGTTGCCGCGGCCGGACTGCCAGCGCGGAGCCAGTCTATCGCCCGGCGTCTGGATCAGCGGCTTCCTGCCGGCGGCCCAGACGCGGGGGCTGTCCGCCGGCAGCAGTGTCTTTGCCGGCTGCACGAGCGTGTGCAGCGCCCAGTGTCCGGCACCGGCCCGGGGTATCTGGTTCAGGTCAGTGCGCCGGACGGTGAACGTGGTTGGCCGGTTGCCGGTGACAAACCCGACCTCGGCCGTGATCGAGGCTTGGATCGCGACCTGGCCCAGGCTGAATGTCCGCCGGATCGAGCGGGTTTCGCCGCCCTCGCTGGTCACGTCCGCCACCACTTCGTAGCGGTAGATCACCGGATCGTCCACGGCCAGGCGACGGTCGGCGTCGGCCTGGAATTCCACGGGGAATCGGCCGTGGCCGTCGAGTGATCCGGTGCCGCTGGCGATCGTCTTGTTGTCGTGCCGAGGCAACGACCACCAGGGATTGCGCGACGATGCCGTTCGCCGCACGTGCCAGGTGACTGAACCCGAGGTGACCGGCTGGCCGAACAGGTAGTCGGCCTGACCAACCAGCACCGCCGGCAGGTTCAGCTGCAGAGGCGTCTCCGGGTCCAGGAGTCTGACGGCAAACGTCGGCCGCTTGTACTGCTCGACCCGGATCACGGCGGTACCCCCGAGCGAGTCCCGCACCCGCCAACCGCCCAGCAGGCCGCCGGCGGGGATCACGAAGGAACCCGACGCTGAGCCGAAGTCATTGGTGGTCAGGCTGACCTGGCCGGCCTCCTGGCCGTTGGTGTCGATCAGGCGCACGGTCAGTTCCTCGTTGGCCAGGGTTTGAAACTCGGTCCGCTGCGGATTTCCCTGGTAGCCGACGACTTTCCAGTGAACCGTCTGGCCTGGTCGGTAGATGGCGCGGTCGGTGTACACAAAGCTGCTCGTCACGGCACGCTCCACTCGCGGCTGCCTGAGCCGCGTGTGGTCCAGCAGGGCCAGATCATTCCCTTTGCGGGCCAGGATGCGGAAGATCCGGCGGTCATCGGTCGGGCCCAGTTCGGCGCGCCCGCCGCGATCGGTGGACACCACCTGCAGCTGCCGGAGGTCTTTTGACCGCCGCCGGGCACTGGCGAAGGCCGTCAGCCTGACCCGTCCCCAGGGCTCACCGCTGCCGGCGTGCCGGGTCAGCACTTCCAGTTTGTCGCCAACCTGCTGCGTGGTGATCACCAGATCGCTGATAGTGATCAGGACGGCTCTGAGGTGGGTGCTGTCCGGGTCGAAGTCCGCTCGCCGGGAAGCCACCACCAGGTAGGCACCGTGCCGGCAGTCCGGCAGGCCGGTATAGGTCAGGTGCTCCTCATAGTCTTCGGTCTCAGGCAGATCCACGGTCCACTCATGGGCGGCCGGGGTTTCCTGGATGAGACTGTCGACCTCGCCGGGCCGGAAGTGCGTGCCCGACGGCCGGCCGACCAGAGCCGGCAGGTCGACCGGCCAGGCCCGCAGGTACAGGCGGTTGATATTCTTGTGCTTGATCTGGATCGACCGCTTCCGGGCCGCGTCGTGGCTGGTGGCCGTCAGGTAGAAGCGCGGATGCTCGAGATCGGCCAGGGTGTTGGCGCACAGGCGGCCACCGATACTCGTCGGGTGACGGTCGCGTCCCTTGGCCGCCGCCAGGTGGGCCCGCACCCGGCTGTCCGGCTCGTTTTCGCTGCGAATGAACGCAGCCAATTGCCACTGGCCACGGGACCACCAGGGGTAGCTGGGATCAAAGTCCGCCAGGCGCGTCTCGAGGTAGTGCCGCAGGGCGAGGCGCTTTGGCCGGAAGCTGATGGCCTGGTGCAATCGTCGCAGCTGCTCCAGCTCGGTTTCCAGCGCGGCCTCGGGCTGGTGGTGGGCCAGATGCCATTGGCGCAGGTCCCGCAGAATCCAGCTGATTCGCAGCAGCGGCAGCACCTGGGGATCCGCGAGATCCGCTGCGGTCACCAGCAGCGACGGTCCGCTGAGGAGCAGGTCGACGTCCAGGTCCTGGCTCTCGTCCAGCTGCCCGGGTAGCCACAGCGCGGTATTGGCCAGATGCTCGACCCACAGATAGGAAACGGCGTCCCGCAAGGTGCCGCGGATCCGGGCCGGATAGTTGTTCTGGTCCAGAAACGGCGACCAGAGACCGAGGGACTCGTTGCCCCAGTCGTTGCGCCGGGCCCAGACCTGCTGCAGGGCCCCGTTGACCTCCCGCGAGAAGCGGTCGTGGGTCCAGGCTTTCAGGTCGAGCGAGTCGGTTGCGGCGACTTTTTCGCGGGTGCGGATTTCATGGGAGTAGCGCTGTTGGTAATTGACCAGCGCCTGGGCGTAGAAGAGCTCAACCACGCCGCGCCAGACCGACTCGGTCGGCCACGGCGCCGCGCGCAGATCCCGCACGGCGGTTTCCGGCGCGCCGAGGGCCGTTTGCAGCCGCATTCGCTCGACCAGGGCCTTGGCCCACTGCTCCTGGTCAGCAGCTTGCTGCGCTTGCGTCAGGATCTTCAGCAGGGTCTGGTCCGCCTCGCGCAGCAGTCCCTGCTCGACGAGTGAGTCGGCTTCGGCCCAGGCGTCGGTGAAATCGGCGGACCAGGCGTTGGCCGCCGCCATGATGGTATTCAAAGCCAGGAAGAGAATTAAGATGCGCTTCATGATCAGCCCCCTCGGTCACAGATACTGTGTCGTATGATTGGGACGTTGCCAAGTGGGGTTCCGTTTACGTTACGGAACGCGGAGGTGCGTGTCACCCCTGGACTGGCTCGCTCTCTCTCCCTGCCAGACAGGTCTCAGGGCACCTGGTAACAAATCACTTCGTAGGGGCGTTCAGCCACGTCATCATTCTCCGAATTCCGGCCAAGATCAAGCCGTACATTGCGTACCACGATCAGCAGGTCCCGCGTGAACAGGAAGTAGTCCGTATCAAGACCGCCTTCACCCAGCAGAGTGACCTGCCGCGTGAAACGTCCGTTCTCGTCAAATACATCAAAAGTGCCGAGGGCCGCCGGGGGCTGGTCGTAGGCCCCCCGGCTGGGCAGGACCCACAGGGTGCCGTCCCGGCGGGCGAGCAGCTCTTCAATGGCTTGTTCGGTCCGGCTGACCTCGTAGGTCATCGGCTGTCCGCGGCGCGTTCTCCCCGCAAAACTCTGGTCGAAGAGCGCCTGTAATTCAGCGACATGCGCCGGCTCCCGCTGCCACGGTTCGTAGGGGCGGTCGATGATGTTGACCAAATCACCGTCGCGGTCGTGGACCAGGATCTCGTAGGCGTCAAAGTCGGGACTGGTGAAGACGCGGCCGGTGGGACCAACCGACCATTCCCAGGGCATGCCGCGCGATCGCTCGCGCTCGGTATAGAGATTGTTGTCGGCGGTGCGCCTGGATCTCTGCTCGAGATGAATGACGTATTGATCGTCCCCGTCGCCCAGTGAGGCCACGGCGTTGAGGTAGCTGGTATTGCCGGTCTCGTCGTAGCTCCAGCGGGCCAGCGTCACATACAGCCGCCCCGCCGCCATCTTGGCCGCGCGCAGGACCAGCCGCCGGCCGCGGCCGTAGTCAGGCAGGAAGCGGTCACCCGCCGACTCGCCATCGGGCTTCAGCAGGGCAATCTTCGCCGGCGGGTTCTGGACAACACCGATATTGCCCGCATTGTCGATCAGCAGTCCGATCGGCCTGCGGAACTCACTGGGCCCGTCGCCTTCGCGGCCGATGTGCCCCTTGACTTCCCCGTTCGCGGCCACGACGACGACCCGTTTGAGTTGGGTGTCGAGCAGATAAACAGTGCCGCTGGCGTCGGCGGTCGCCGCACGGACGACACCCAACGGGGTCTCGTCCGATTCACCGTCCAGGCGCCAGAGTTCGGTCAGAGCTACTGTCTCGGGTGGTTGAAGCGGGTTGTCCGGGTTGTGGACCTTCTGCACGGCACCATCAGTTTCGATGGTGCCGTGCCAGGTCTGAGCCTGGGCTGGGGCGTTGCCGGCAACGGCCAGCAGGAGGATCAGGGCGGGGGCAATGGCACACCTCCGGTAACAGTTTGCTCTCGGCACGACGACGCTCTCTTTCAATGCACCCAAAATCACGCATCACCGAGAGAGCCAACTCCAGAGGTCTGGAACCGCTCCCGCAATCGGTCACCGTCGCTGCCCTAGGGTACGAGCACTCCTCGCCGCTGCAGCGTGCCTGCGTGCGCCCGGTCCAGCACTTCGTTGATGTCGGCCAAGGCAAACTTCTCGACGAACGGCGAGACCTTGATCCGGCCGTCGCCGATCCAGGCGAGCACTTCCGGATACAACGCCGCGTCGCAGCCCCAGTTGCCCTGCACCGTGGCGTCGAAAGCCATCAGGTTGCTCAGTCGCAGTTCGGACTTGGCCAGGGTGAAGCCGACAATCGCCAGGTGCGCGCCCTGGTTCAGCAAAGCGTAGGCGGCTTCCTGTCCGGGTTTGCTGCCCGAGGTCTCGAAGATGCGCCAGCGGGTCGACGGGGCGCCCAGTTCCCTGGCCGCGGCCTTCACCTGGCCCTTGATTTCCTTGATGCCCAGGTCGCGCGTGTTGATGGCGGCGGCGGCGCCGTGCTCGCGGGCCACGGCCAGCTTGTCGTCATCGATGTCCAGGGCGATGACCTTGGCGCCGACCGCGGCGGCTATCTGCACGCCGTGGATGCCGATGCCGCCGACCCCGATGCAAATGGCCAGATCGCCTTCAGTCAGGCCCGAACTGCGCACCGCCTGGAACGGCGTCGTGATGGCGTCGGCCACCACCGAAAGTTCCCACAACTCGTGCTTGGCCATGACTGCTGCGGGCACCGGGCACAGATACCGCGCCGGCACGGTCACGTGGCTGGCAAAGCCGCCGTGGCGGTCGTTGCCGGGCATGACCTGGGCGCGGCAGATGCGCCGGTGACCGCCGAGGCACAGTTCGCACTCGCCGCAGGGCATGACCGCCGGCACCAGCACCGTCTCGCCCAGCAGGCTCTCGTCGACTCCGTTGCCCAGCGCCACAACCTTGCCGCTGATCTCGTGGCCCAAAGCCAGCGGCAGCGCCGCGCGCGTGGGCACGCCCTGGTGCAGAAACGAAATATCGGTGTGGCACACGCCGCAGCCGGCCACTTCGACCACCGCTTCGCCGGCGGGAGGGTCGGCCAGCGGCTCGATGCGCGCTTCACAGGGCTCGCCCTGGGCCGTCATGACCCAGCGGGTGACTTGTTGCTCACTCATCAGTTCGCTCCTTGCTGGCTGAGGGAAATATTCTGTTCCTGAAAGACCCAGAGGGCGGCGCCCGTGGCTCCGGCCAGGATGGGCTGGGGCACGGCGGCCACGCGCAGACCGGTCTTCTCACTGATGGCTTTCAACACGCCGGGAAAGTATTCGGCCACACCGCCGGTCACGTAGACCGGGTCGGTCAGGCGCCCGATTTCGATGACCCGGTCGGCGATGGAGTTGATGCAGCCCAGGGCGACCGACTCGCGCGAAACGCCCTCGCGCAGTTTCTCGAGGATGTCCTGGCCCGAGAACATGCTGCAGTAGCTGCCCACGTCACAGGCCTCGTCGGTGCGGGCGGCCATCTCCTGCAGATGGCTCGGATGCACATCCAGGTGGCGGGCGGCGTAGATCAGGAAGGTGCCGATGCCGGCCGCGCAGCGCCGCAGGGTCTGGATCGCCGTCGGGCGGCCCTGATCATCGACCCGGATGACCTTGGGGTCGCGGCCGCCGATATCGATCACGCACATGGCCTCGGGATAGTGGTGGAAGGCGCCCAGGGCGTGGCAGGCCGTCTCGCCCAGGCTGGTTGTGGCCATGGGCACGCAGTTCTCGGCGAAGCCGGTGGCGCAAATGCCGCACACGTCGGCGGCGTCGACCTGGGCGTCCTCGAGGGCGACCGGGAAAGCCTCGCTGACCCGATCCTGGAAGTAGCCGCGTCTGGCGACAATGGAATTGCCGAGCAGGGTGCCCCTGTCGTCCAGCACGACCACCTTGATGCACTCGGTGCCCACGTCGATGCCGACGCCGATCTTCTTGTCTGACATGGGTAGTCCTAACCTTTCGCCTGGGAGCCGATGGTGCCCGAGGCCAGTTCCTGGATCTCGATGAAGTCGCGCAGTTTCTGCATCACCTGGTTCATGGAGAACAGGCGCAGGTCGTGGGTGTCGCCCTCGAGCACCAGGGCGCTCAGGCCGGTGCGGCGCCCAAGGCGCACTTCCAGGCCGTAGCGCACATTGCTCTGGGATGGTGCCGTACGGCCCTCGTGGTAGATCACGCCGTCCACACCGAAGTCGTTGAAGGCGTTGACCAGATGGTCCTCTTTCCAGGCATCGGACCGGTTGTGGAAGATGCCCGTGTAGACGGCGGCCATGCTTTCGATAGGGTTCTTGGGATCGATGCCCGGCAGGGCGGCGATGCTGCAGTAGGTCGAGCCCACGACAGCTACCCGGTGGTTGAGGAACAGATCAGCCAGCGGCCGCAACGCGGGCCAGATGGGCGGCCCTTCCCAGTAGAAACGGAAACGTTCGCCCGGCACGGCCGCGACACCGTTGGCCACGCGCTCGGTGACTTCAGCCTTCAGCAGGGTGTAGTACTCGACGGCCGCCTCGGTACCGCGCATGATGATCGACGGCGCCAGGTGAATCAGCGTGTCAAAGAAAGTGAGCGGCGAAGGGGTCTGGCGACACAGGTCCAGGATTTCACCCCACAGGCGCGTGCAGGTGTTGGAACGCCGGATCACCGCGCCGAGTTCGTCGTAGTCGAGCTTGTGGTCGAGCCGCTTCTCCAGTTCGTCGACCATGTGCAGCATCTGCAGGGTGGCGGCGCTGATTTCCAGATCGCCCACCTCGTGCAGCGACGTGGAGGGGTGCAGGCCAAAGACGGGCTTGTCGAAATGGCGTCCGTAGTATTCGAACCAGCGGATCAGCTCGTTGCCGTAGTTGGTGCTGTAGGCCAGCAGATCCGGCGGCGGTGGGCCGGCAATGCCGTGCACCGACACCAGCGGGCTGTCCCCTTCGAGCATGGCCCCGATATCACTGGCCATGGCGCTGTTGGCGAACTGGGAGAAGCCCTCCTGCAGCGCGCGGGGGATGTAGCGGCCGGTCTGCCGGCTGGCCCCGATCAGGGCGGCGTGGTTCTCGGGATAGTACGTGGCCAGACCCATGGCGCGCAGGATCTCGACCGGCCCGGTGCCCGAACACCAGGCGACCTGCCGCCTGGGGTCGTCGCTGGCGGCCTGCAGGTCGTGGTAGTAGCCGGAGATCAGTTCCTTCAGCTTGGGCGCGGTTTCCAGCGGCACCCGGCTGGCCGGCATGCCGCCACCGGGCGCGGGCCGGATCGGGCGCAGGGCCCGGGCAGAGCGTTTCGCGGGGACAGCCGCGTCGGTGCCACCTTCCGCGGCCGCCGCTGCGGCGGCACGCAATGTCGCCGCCACCTCCTGTTTGCGCAGAAAGCTCTGGTCCTCGCGCGAGTGGATGAAATTGACCAGGCCGCGGTTGTGAGGCGCGTCCAGGCCCAGTTTCTCGGCCTCGCGTACCACAGCGCCGTTGATCGTGTCGACCTCGGTGCGGTACGAACGCGCCAGATCCTGCCACATGGAGGGCCGGTTCTTGCCCAGGGCCTTCTGCGAAGCGACGACCGGCGCGTAGGGATCCTCTTCGTTGACGATGGGCACGCCGCGCGCCTTCATGACCGCGATGATCTCCATGCACAGGTCGCGCATGAAACTCTGCAGGTGCGGGTCGTCCAGCAGCTCGCGGCAGGTCAGGCCGGTCAGGGCCGAGACGGGATTCACCACTGCGTTGTGCAGCAGCTTCTGCCAGATCACGTCGTCGATCTGGTCGGCCACCTCGGTGTTCAGGCCCGATTGGCGTAAGACCTCGCCCACGGCGCGGATCTCCGGCGTGACTTCCCCTTCATAGGGAGCGATCTGGATCGGCTTGATGCCCGGTCGGTAGCGGATCCGGTTGGGGCCCACGTGCTGGATGCTGTGGTAGGTGATGCCACTGAGCACCTGCCGTGGTTTGACGATGCGGGCCATGGTTTCGGTGTTGCCGATACCGTTCTGCATGGAAAGGACGAACGTTTCGGGCCCGATCACCGGCAGGCAGGCGCGCAGGGCAGGTTCGGTCTGGTAGCTCTTGACCGAGATGAAAACCAGGTCGGCCACCGGCAAGCCGGCCACGCTGGTGGCCACCTTGACCGGCACGCAGGTCTCGCCCTTGTTGCCCTCGGCTACGTACAGGCCCGTTTCGTTGAGCATCCGGGTGCGAGCCTCGTTGATCTCGATCAGGGTGACGTCCTCACCGCCGGCGGTCAGCTGGGCACCGACCAGACCACCGAGAGCACCGGCACCGACGATGACGATTCTCATGCGTTTCTCCATTCGGGCGCGCGCTTGCCGTAGAAGGCCTCGATGCCTTCGACCGGATCGGCGGACGTCATCAGTTCTTCGAGAAAAACCTTTTCCGCGTGGGCCAGCTTGTCGGCGAATGAACCATCACGGCCGGACTTCAGCGTGCGCGAATTGAGGCGCAGCACGAGCGGGCTGGCGGCGCGGAAGTCCTTGAGGGTGGCCTCGAGGGCGTCGTTCAGTTCCTCGGGCGGCACGACCTTGCTGGCGAGTCCCATATGAGCCATTTCGGCTGCGGTGTAGACTCGCCCGGTACAGGTGATCTCCATGGCTTTGGCGCGTCCGACCAACTCGGGTAGCACCACCACGCCGACCGGTGCAAAGAAGCCCAGCCGGATCTCAGGCTGGCCGAATTTGGCTTTCTCGGCGGCCAGCAGCACGTCAGCCATCAGGATCAGCTCGAAGCCCGCGCCCATGGCGGCGCCACCCACGGCCATCACGACCGGGATCTCCAGGGCGTCGAATTTGCGGAACAGGCGGCCGAAGGAGGCGATCATCGCCGCCGCATTTTCCGGCCGGTGCTCACCCACGTCGGCGCCGGCGCAGAAGGCCTTGCCCGCGGCGGTGATCGCCACGGCCTTGAGCGAGTTGTCGGCGCCGATCGTTTCCAGCAGGCCGCTCATGTGGTCCATCAGGGCGGCGGACATGATGTTCACCGGCGGATTGTTCAGTTCGAGATAGGCCACATCGTCTTGCACGCGATATTCGATCATGATCCAGCTCCTGATTCGGGGTCGGTTTTCACCCAGGTTGTACCGGGTTTTTCCAGGGTGTAGTAGACCTTGATGGTCTCGGATTCCTCGTCCAGACGGGGCACGACCTGCACCGGCAGATCGACGGCGATTTCCGGCGGGTCGATCGTCGCGCCGAAGGGCGCCAGCAGGCGCCCGGTCTCCTTGAGGTTGATCACGCCCAGCACGAAGGGCACCTTGTCCTCGAAGCCGGCCGGGGCGGCGTCGATGGTGGTGTAGGTCATCACCGTGCCCTGGCCGCTCAACTCGGTGAAGGTGAATTCACCATGGCGGCAACCGGGACAGTCGGCGCGGGGCGGGAAACTCAGTTGGCCGCAGGCGCTGCAGGTCGAGCCCATCAGGCGGCCGGCCCGCAACTGGGCGGCAAAGCCGTCAACCTTCGTGTGCGGGCAGAAATTCACTTGGCCAAACCATTCAAACACGGCGTCAATCCTTCACGAAGACGTTCACGAAACAGTACTGGCCGATGCCGCCCACGTTGTGGGTCAGGCCGACATCCGCCCCTTTGACCTGGCGTTCGCCCGCTTCGGCGCGCAGCTGGCGCACCATCTCACAGGCCATGGAAACTCCCGTGGCGCCAACCGGATGCCCTTTGGCCTTCAGGCCGCCGTCCACGTTCACCGGCGTTGAACCGCCGATGTACGACTGCTTGTCGGCGATGAAGGCCGCGCCCTCGCCCTTGGTGCAGAAACCCAGGTCTTCGTAGGCCATGATCTCGGCGATGGTGAAGCAGTCGTGCACCTCGGCCACCTTGATGTCGGCGGCCGTCAGGCCGGCCATGCGGTAGGCCTGGGCCGCGGCCTAGCGAGCCGAGGGCACACCCGTCAGGTCCTCCCGGCGCAAGACCGACATGCTGGCCGAAGCGCAGCCATTGCCGTCCAGCCACACCTCGCGGCCGGCGCCGAGTTTACGGGCGGCGCTCTCACTGGCCAGGATGACGCAGGCGGCGCCGTCGGCGTTGGCGCAGCAGTCGTAGACCGTCAGCGGCGCAGCCACCGGGTCGCTGGCCAGGGCCTTGGCCGTGGTGATTTCCTTCTGGAAGAGCGCCTTGCTGTTGCGCGCCCCGTAGTAGTGGTTCTTGACCGCGACCTGGGCCAGATTCTCAGGCGTTGTGCCGAACTCGTGCATGTGCCGGCGGGCGAACATGGCGTAGTAGCCGGGGAATGTCGTGCCAAAGCCGGATTCCCACTGCACGTCGCCCACGCGCCCCATCAGGGCCAGGATCTCGGGCGTCTCCAGTTCGGTCATCTTCTGGCAGCCGATCACCGCGACGACTTCGTGCACACCGGCCTTGATACTGAGCCAGGCGGTACGGATGGCGGCCGAGCCCGAGGCGCAGGCCACCTCGGTCAGCCAGGTCGGCTTGGGGTTGAGGTTCAGGTATTCCTGGATCACGCCGGCCAGCGAGCGCTGCTTGTGGTACTCGGGCACCGAGCCGATGACCGTCGCCTC
>JAJRWA010000242.1 GCA_024277025.1 Candidatus Krumholzibacteriota bacterium
CCAGACTGCGGCAGACCGGACCGGGGAAGGGCCCGGTCTGGACGAGTTCGGCCCGCCAGCGCAGGTCCGTACCCTGGTCGGTCAGGTCCAGCCACGAGTCGTCGGGGGGGATCTCCAGCCAGGTCGTGCCGCCGTCGGCGGAGATCGTGAACCGGATCGAGTCGGCGTAGTCGGCCATGAGCCTGGCCCGGACCAGAGGTTCGCCCGCCGGATTGAGGTTGGCCGAAACCGCCAGATTGCGGGTCCCGTCCAGGCCCTGGGGATCGGCCTGCAGCACCATCAGGCCGGCGCCGCCGTTGCTGGCCCAGGCCAGGCCGTTCTGCAGCAGCGTGTGGTAGAAGTACTCGTTGCTGGTGCGCGTGGCCAGAACCTGCGGTTGGGCGGGGTTGCTGATGTCGACGATTTTCAGGCCGTTGTTGCCGTTGGCCACGAACAGGGAATCACCCTGGACGGTCACGTTGTAGGCTGCACCGCCGCCCAGATCCAGGCTGCTGATCAACTGGGGGTTGGTGGGCTGGGAGATGTCGATGATGTCCAGGCCCGCCGGGCCCCCGACGTAGGCCCGGGTGCCGGCGGCCGTGACGCAGTAGGCGGTGCCCAGCAGGTCGACGACCGCGACGCTGTCCGGGACCGCAGGCACGGCCAGACTCATGACAACCAGGGAATTGTCGGCGGCCACGTACAGGTAGCCGCCCTGGGACGCCAGACCGCGGGTCAGGCCGGACAGGTCCGTCGCTGGCAGAACCACGGGGTTGGCCGGATCGGCGATCTCGACCACACCGATGCCCAGGTTGAAGATGGCGGCGTAGGCCCAGGTGCCGCTGATCACGGTCTCGCTGGTGAACCCGCCCAGATCGATGCGCGGTCCGCTGACCGGTACGGTGACGACCGAAACATCCACGACCTGGATGCCCAGACCGCTGCCCAGCGAGACGTAGGCCCGATCGCCGCTGAGGGTCACGTGGCGGGCATTGGCCGGCAAGGCGTGCGACTTGACCAGCGACGGGCTGGCCGGATCGTCGACATTGATCACCAGCAGCGAGTTGTCTGAGCCATTGGCCAGCAGCAGATGGTTGTTCTGCCAGACCGCAGCGTAGGCCTGGCCGGAAGTGGGCAGGGTGCCGACGGTGAGCAGGCCCTGCAGCGGCAGATGGAGCTCGGCGGCAGTCGTGTCCCAGTCCGCGGTGGTCAGCACGGTGTCGGCGTTGGCGCGAGAGCTGAAGTCCTCGACACTGGAAACGATCTCGGCCGCCGACCGGCCAGGGGTCATGGCGCAGATTGCGGCCACGGCTAGTGCGAGCGAGACCCGGCCTGGTTGCTGGATACGGTGGTGCATGCTGGCTCCTTGGTTGCGCGGACCATAGCAGAGTCCGGCAGCAGGGGCACCACCATTGTGGTTCCGCCGGGGGCCAAATGCCCGAAACTGCAGGATGAGGCGCTTTTTGGGGCTGGCAGGCGCAATGGGGTACGCAATCGCTCGTACCGGTAGGATCTTGCGCTTAATGGAGATCAGGGATTCCCCGTTGCAAGGACCCACCAAAGCCGACTAAAGGCATCCTTAAATTCAATAATAATCACAAGTTATGCTAAATCTGAGGGTCCTCCCGGCCGATACCTCCTTCTACGTGGCGCGGACCAGTCGCCCCCGATCCACGAGAAGGGAATCTACAGGAGGAAACCGTGAACAAACCGGTCTTGCATGATTTGGTGTCGTCGATTGGCGACCTCGCTACTTTGCCGACAACCGTCGTCCAGTTGTTGGATCTCTTGAAGGACTCGACCTGCTCGGCCTCCAAGGTCGTCAAGGTCATGGAACGGGATCCGGCCATGACGGCCAACGTCCTGAAACTCAGCAACTCGGCATTCTACGGGGCCCGGCGCGAGATCAGCAGCGTGCGTGACGCGCTGGTCATGCTGGGCAATCGGTCGGTCGTCACCTTGGCCTTCGCCACCGGCATGGCGCCGATCATGCGCCGCGACCTGCTGGGCTACGGCATCACCCGCGAACGGTTCTGGGGTCATTCCCTGAAGGCGGCCACGGCCAGCGCCATCGCTGCCGATCGCCTGGGCCTGAGCGAGTTGCGCTGTGAGGCGTTCACCGCCGGCCTGGTCCACGATGTGGGTATGCTTGTCGTCGATTCCCATCTGGTCTCCCAGCGGGACTGCATCGGGTTCGGTGAACCGGCTTTCAGCGTCAGCGAGCGCGAGCGCCAGACCCTGGGCTTCGATCATACCGAGGCCGGGGCCATGCTGGCTCGCCACTGGGGTTTTCCCGAAGTACTCGTCGCGCCGATCCAGTTCCACCACGAAATGGATATGAGCGGACCGCACTGCGACGTGGTGCGCGCCGTGACGGTGGGCAACATCCTGGCCCAGGTCGTGGACGAAGATCTGGACATCGAGACGAACGACTTTGTGCGCAGCGTGCTGGCCGGTGTGGCCTTCGACGAGGAATTCCTCGCACAACTGCGGCTTGATCTGTCCAGCAATCTGGAGGAAACTCTGGCGCGAGCAACGCGCCCGACCGCGACCCTGGTCTGACCTCAGGTCGGAATTCAGGACCAGGCCGGGCTCACCCGAGACCCGGCCTGGTGTTGTCTTGACCACTGCCAATGATCCGCGCATCAAGTTCCTCGTGGCCCTGGGCCGCGCCCTGCACAGCTACGGCGTGCCCGCCCACCGCCTGGAGGACGCCCTGGGCAATGCGGCCTCGCGGCTGGGCATCCGGGCCGAATTCTTTTCCGGGCCGACCTCCCTGATCTCATCCTACGGTGAACCGGGCCGGCAGCACACGGCGCTCAGTCGGGTGGAGCCGGGCCAACTGCAACTGGACAAGCTGGTCGAACTGGACGAGGTCATTGAAGCGCTTTATCGCGCCGAGATCTCGGTCGGTGAGGCGGACGGTCGGCTGCACGAGATCGACGGCGCGCCCGCCCGCTACGGGGCGGGCCTGACGGTGGCGGCCTTTGGTGTGGCCAGCGCCACGGTGGCCCGGTTCTTCGGGGGTGGCTATCCGGAAATGGGCACGGCGCTGGGCCTGGGTCTGATCACCGGGCTATTCGCTGTCCTGTCCGGTCGCTCGCTCGCCGTGGCGCGCACGTTTGAATTCCTGGCCGCCGGGACGGTGACGTTTCTGGCCACGGCCCTGGGGTCGCGGCTGGTGCCGGTGGCCACCGGGCCGGCCATCATCGCCAGCCTGATCGTGCTGCTGCCCGGACTGAGCCTGACCCTGGCGTTGAACGAATTGAGCACCGGGCATCTGGTCAGCGGCACGGCCCGCTTTTCGGGGGCGGTCATGACCTTTGCCAAGATCGGTATTGGCGCGGCGGTTGGCCGGCAGGTGGCGGAGTTTCTGCCGGGGCAAATCGGCGACGTGGTGCCGGCTGTCCTGCCGGACTGGACTCTTTGGGTGGCCCTGTTGATAACGCCGGTGGCTCTGGGTATCCTGTTTCGGGCCCGGCGCCAGGAATTGCCCTGGATCGGCGTCGGTACGCTGGTCGCGTTCTGGGGGCCGCGCTATGGCGTGTTGTGGCTGGGCCCGTTGCTGGGGGCGGCTTGCGGCGCCTTTGTCTCCGGCCTGGCGGCCAACATCTATGCACGCTGGCGGCGGCGGCCGGCGGTGGTGATGGTCGTACCTTCGCTGATCCTGCTGGTGCCCGGCAGCATCGGCTACAACAGCCTGACGCTGCTGATGCAGAAGGACGTCCTGAGTGGCGTGGACACGGCGGTTACGACCCTGCTGGTGGCGGTCTCGCTGGTGGCCGGTTTGCTGCTGGCCAACGTACTGGTGCCGCCGCGCAACGCGCTGTAGTCCTGGCGGCAGGCAAACGGCCCGGATGGTTTAGCCATCCGGGCCATAGTCTGTCAGGGTGGAGCGGAGATCCCTACTTGCCGACCACCTCGGCCAGCACAGTAACCGCTTCGCGCAGTCCGTTGGCCTGTTCGCGCAGGTTCTGGCTGGTCTCAGCCCAGCGGCCGGCGCTGGCCGAGTTGGCGTGGGTCACGTTCTCCATCTCGGCCACGGCTGTGTTGACCCCGGCGATCGACTGGGACTGCTGTTCGCTGGAGGCGGCCATTTCGGCCAGGATGGAACAGACCTCGTCGGTGACCGAGCTGATGCGCCCGAGGCTGGCCTTCACTTCTTCGGTCGCCCTGACGCCGTTTTCAGCGTGCTCTTTGCTCTGGACCAGGGTCACCGAAGTCGTGCGGACCGCATCGGCGCTGCGGCTGGCCAGGTTGCGCACTTCCTCGGCCACCACGGCGAAGCCTTTGCCGGCGTCGCCGGCGCGCGCGGCCTCGACCGCGGCGTTCAGCGCCAGCAGGTTGGTCTGGAAAGCGATCTCGTCGATGGTCTTGATGATGTTGGCGGTCTCGTCGGCCGAACTGCTGATCCTGACGATGGCGTCGGCCATGCGGTTCATGGCCTCACGGGTCTCGCGGTCGGCCTCGCTGGCGACTTCGGCCATGCGCTTGGCGGTCTGGCCGTGTTCGGCGTTGGTCCGGGCCTGCGCGGAGAACTCACCCATGGCCTCGCTCGTGGCTTTCAACTGGACTTCCTGCTGCATGGCGCCGGCCGCCATCGCCTCGCTCGAGGTGGCGACATTCTCGACCGTGCCGTCCAGGGTGTGGGTGCTGGTTTCCATCTTGGCCATGACCTGGCTGATGGGCCGGACGATCCACTTGCTGATGATCAGGTACAGGGCGGTTATGGCGGCGGCCAGCACGGCCAGGAAGGTGATCAGGTCCAGACGCATCTTGGCCCGGCTGCTGTTGACCAGGGTTTCCAGATCGACGGTCAGCGCAGTGGCCAGTCCCTCGTTGAAGGTCACCAGGTCACGGCGCAGATTCTTGGTATCCAAGGCCAGAGCCTTGGCTGCGGCCATGTCCTGTTCCGTGGCGTCCATGCCGCTGACCGCCAGATAGACTTGGGCGGCCTCGTGACTGAACCGCCCGAGGTTCTGCTGGAGGCGGTCCACGTTGTCGATCCACTCGCCGGGCAGCGAAGGCAGCGCGGCAATCCGGCCGAGGGTCTCCTGCACCGATTCGGCTTGCACCGTCGCGCTGTCGATGAGTTCGGCTTCGCCCATCATCATGGCGTCCTCGTAGAACTTCACCTCGCGATCGAAAGCCGCTTCGGCCTGCTGCCCGAGCCGCGTGGCGGGAAAGACGGATTCAGCCAGACTGTTCAGGCGGTCCACCTGGTGGCGCCCCTGGTACATGCCGGTGACCATCGAGAGGGCGTAGCCCGACAGGAGGATGCCCATGCCCAGCCAGATCTTGGCGCCAATGCTCAGCCCGGCGCCTTTTCGCTGCGGGGCGGAAGTTGTCGTATTGCCTCGGTTCAGCACCAAATTCATTTCTCCGTCCTTTGTGCGAATGGTCCGGGTCCTCGTTTGCCGGCCGCAGTCGTGGGTCCGACGGCCTGGTGAGCCGGGCTGTCGCCGGCGCAGGCCGCCAGCGTGCCGGGCTACCGCTGATATCGACGATCTGGGGTGGGATATAAGTGTTTTCTGCATATCTCCGGCCGGATTCCATGAGTGCTAACTTTCGGCCGGGAATGGCCGATTGAATGGGTGGCAACCGCCTTTGAACCGGAACGGAGGGTGGACGATGACAAGACTGTTTTCCTTGATCGGCGCTTCAATCGGCGGGGCGATCGGCTGGGCCGTGGGTGCCAAGGTCGGCATCATGACGGCCTTCATGCTGAGCGTGCTGGGCACGGGGTTCGGGATGTACTACGCCACCCGCCTGGCCCGCCAGTATCTGCCCTGAGTCCGGACCCCGCCTTGACTTGTCGCCCGGTGGCCGGTAGAATCCCCCCTGTGGAAATCCCGGTATTCCTACCGTAACGCCCGCTGGCGGGCGCTTCCTTTCCAGCCATTGGAGGAGATATGTCCAAGGGACACCCTAAGGGTCTGTATGTGCTGTTCGGCGCCGAGATGTTCGAACGCTTGTGCTACTACGGCATGCGCGGTCTGCTGGTCTTGTATCTGACGAAGGCCCTGTTCCAGGGTGACACCGAAGCCATCGGTATCTACGGCGCCTACACGGCCCTGGTCTATGCCGCGCCCGTGGCCGGCGGCAAACTGGCCGACGCGGTGCTGGGCTACCGACGGGCGGTCATTTTCGGCGGTATCGTCATGGCTATCGGCGAGTTCATGATCCTGGGCGGCACGGAACAATGGCTCTTTGCGGGCATGTCGGCGATCATCGTTGGCAACGGCTTCTTCAAGGCCAACATCTCGACCATCGTCGGACGTCTGTACAAGGACGGCGATCCGATGCGGGATTCGGGCTTCACGATTTTCTACATGGGCATCAACATCGGGGCCTTGCTGGCCACGGTGGCGATCGCCCCCATCGGCGAGACCTACGGCTACCACTGGGGCTTCGGTCTGGCGGGTGTCGGCATGTTGGCCGGAATCCTGATCTTCGTCCTGGGCCAGGGCAAGCTTGAGGGACACGGCGAACCGGCGGACCCCGCCGCGCTGGCCAAGTACGGCAATTTTGTCTACGGCGGCTCCCTGGCGGCGATTCCGCTGCTCTACGCCCTGATCGCCTACGGACAGAAGGTCACTTTTCTGGGGCAGGGCCTGCTGTTCTGGCTGTTGATGGGACTGTTGGCCTACGTCTGCTTCAACCTGCTGCGCGAGGGGTTCAAGGGCGATCATGTGCAGCGCGATCGTATCATCGTGCTGATGATTCTGATGACCTTCAACGTCGTGTTCTGGGCCTGCTTCGAACAGGCGGGCACCTCGCTGACCCTGTTTGCCGACCGCAACGTCGACCGGATGATCGGCAGCTACGAGATGCCGGCCTCCCAGACCCAGTTCTTCAATCCGGCGTATATCATCATCTTCGGTTCGCTGTTCTCGATCCTGTGGATCAAGCTTTCGCAGCGGGGCAAGAATCCTTCGATTCCCATGAAGTTCGGCCTCGGTATCGTCCAGGTCGGGCTGGGCTACCTGATTCTCCTGGTGGGCGGCAAGACGGCCGGCGATTCAGGACTGGTGCCGCTCTACTTCCTGGGCCTGATGTACATGCTGCACACCACGGGTGAACTCTTCCTGTCGCCCATTGGCCTGTCGATGGTCACCAAGCTGGCGCCCCGGCACATGACCGGCGCCGCGATGGGGGCCTGGTTCCTCAGCTTCGCCTTCTCCATGTATGTGGCCGCCGTGCTGGCCAAGCTGACCGGCAGCGGCGAGGGCGGCGAACTGGTGGCGGCCCTGACCCCGTCCGAGTCCCTGGCCACGTATGTGGACCTGTTCGGCAACATGGGCTTTGTCACGGTGGGTATCGGTCTGGGCCTGATGGCGGTGTCCCGGCCGTTGACCAAGATGATGCACGGTGTGGAGTAGCCCCGGCGTATGGTTGCAGAGCGAAAAAGCCGGCTCCGAGGGGAGCCGGCTTTTTCAGATCAGGGGCAGAGAGTTCAGCGGCCATCCGGCAGCCGGTAGCAGATCACCTCGTAGGGCTTGGGTTCCTCATCGTCATCCTCGTCGTCACCGCCGCCGCCCGAGGACATGATCATCATCATGCTGCCGCCGCCGCCGCTGAAGGTGCGGTCAGGCGCGTTCTGCGC
>JAJRWA010000243.1 GCA_024277025.1 Candidatus Krumholzibacteriota bacterium
CATGCCGCCGACCGAATTGCTCACCCCGCGCTGCACCTGGATGTCCTGCACGCTGGACGGCAGGTCCGGCAGGTCCACCCACCAGATCTGATGGTCTTCCGGATCGTTGAAAGGAATGCCGTTGAACAGCACTCCGATCCGGCGCTGATCGAAACCGCGCATCTTCAGGTAGGTGTAGCCCAGGCCGTTGCCGGCGTCGCTGTAGGCGAACACGCCCGGGATGTTCTGCAGCAGCATGGGCAGTTCCAGGTCCGGTTCGCGCAGCTGCAGCTCTTCGTGGGTGATGTTGGTGACGTTCAGCTGGGTGTCCGCGGTGTACCGCGATTCGGTGACGACGACGTCCGCGTCCTCGTACACGCGGTCCGGTGGAGTGTCGGCGGCGGCCGTGGTGGCGGCCGCCGCCAGCGCAAGCAGGCTGGTGATGAGCAGGTTCTTCATGACTGGCACCTCGAGAGGTTGGCCAGGCGGGGGAGACAGCGAAGCACAAAAAAAGCGCCTCCGTTTGAAGGATGGCGCCGCTCGCGGCCCGTTTCCCTACGCCGGCATGATCCGGTTCAGGTTCCAAGGGTTTTTCTCAGGCTTTGCGTTCCATTTTTTGGCGGAACAGCCACCCCTAACGGTCAATTGACATGATATCCCGTGCCCCCGCCGGAGTCAAAGTCCAATCCGGGCGGAACTTCCCTCCTGGCACTGGGATTTCACTGCGACGGACGCCGGCGACTGTGATAACATGTATTCAGCCAACGCATCCCCTACCCTATCCCGGCCCCCGGTCTGAAAGAAGCCCCGCCACAGTGCGCCACTTTCTGCTCTGCATCTTGGTTGTCAGCGCCCTGGCCGGTCCGGCGGACCCGGCTTCGGCCGGCACCACATATGCCGACCCGGCCGAAGAAACCGGCCGCAACTGGGATACGACCATCGGCCTGGACTTCAGCTCGTTCCTTTCCACTCGCTCCCTGCTGACCCTGGGACTAAGCGGCGTGGCGGCGGCCTGGAGCTGGGATGAAACCGACGAGACGATCGGGGTCACCCGGGACCAGTTGGCCCGCTCCAGCCTGGATCCGCTATTTGACCTGGGCAACGCCTATGGCAGCGGTTGGGTGGTCGGAGGCAGCTCTGTCGCACTGCTGACGGTCGGCCACGCCACGGACAACGCCGAGTTGAATGCTTTCGGTGGGGATCTGCTGCGCTCGTTCCTGTACTCCGGCGCGGCAACGTGGGTTCTGAAGTACAGCATCAACCGCACCCGTCCGTCCGGTGGCCCCTACTCTTTTCCCTCGGGGCACACGGCCTCTGCTTTCAGCACGGTACCGGTGGTCTGGCATCATCTCGGTTGGCCGTACGGGGTTGGCGCCAGCGGCCTGTAGGTTCTGGCCGGACTCGGCCGCATGGAAGAAGGCAAACACTACCTGTCCGACGTGATTATCGGTGGAGCGATCGGGTTGGTTGTCGGCTGGGCCGTGATCGATCACCGACGGGAGTCCGGTCTCCTGGCCCACGTCGTGGGCGGCGGCGATACCCTTGCCCTGCGTTGGCGGTTCTGATCGCTACTGGTCACTCCCGTCACCTCCGAACGAATTCATGGGGTAGCCGATGTGTCCGCTGTCGCCGACCCCGAGCACCTTGCAGCTGCCATCGGCCCGCACCTGAATTGTCGTCAGGCTGCAGTGAGCCACGCTCATGCCCAGCCAGGCGGTCGGATCCACCCCCAGGGCCCGCACCACGAACCACCGGATCACGTTGCCGTGGCAGACCACGATATCGTACTCATCGTCCGGCCCCGTGGCGGGCACGAACAGTCTTTGCCAGGCCCCCTCAAGCTGCTCCTCGCAGGCGGCCGCCTCACCTGGCTCAAGCTCGGCCATGACGTCAGCCCGCCGCGTGGTCATCGTGCACTCGCGAATATCCCGCTTCAGTTGCAGTTCCAGTTCGGGGAAGTGGGTGGCGATGATCCCGGCCGTCTGCCGCGCGCGGGTCATGGTGCTGGCCTGCAGCGAGGTGAAGACGACCGGCATCGCATCCAGGCGGGCGGCCACCAGGCGGGCCTGCTGGCGACCCAGGGTCACCAGCGGCTTGCCCACGTCAGGATCATCGTCGTTGTCCCAGTCATAGCAACCGTGTCGAACGAGATAGATCGTGCGGGTGGGTTCAGCGTGAGCGGGCAGGGCCGCCACGGCCGCAGACCCGGCACCCAGGACCAGCAACACGCCGCAAACCAGCGCCAACAGGCGACGCGAGACAATCAGGCCGGAATTCATGGTGAAACGTTCCCTTCGCGCTGGACGTTTGTCCTGCCGAAAAAAAATCCCCGGCCGTGCGGACCGGGGAATGATCAACAACACCAACCAGAATCCACGCCCTACAGGACGCCCTTCTGGAAGAGGTCCTTCTTGACCGACAGGCCCCATATTACCACACCGATCACCAGGAACAAGCTCGACAGCGGCAACAGGATGATCATGGCATACGAGGACTCGACAAAGAGGCTGGCCAGCATCCCCACGTAGAAGAGCCCCAGGGAAGTGGCGCCGATCAGGCCGGTCTTGCGGGCTTCCGTTTTACCAGTCATCTTCGTCATCCTCCTCCAGGGCGCTCGGCAACAGATGCGCCAAGTCGTGACAACCCGCCGCAAAGCAGGTCAGTTCACCGGAAACGGAGCGGGCCATGAAGTCCTTCTCTTCCCGGTGCTTCTTGGACTTGGCGAATCTCTCGGACGGTCCGTGGCACATCATGCAGGTGCTCTGATCGAAGGGCTCGTAGAGCTTGATCTCCGCCGGCACGATATCCTTTTCCGTCAGGTTCGCCCACACATGGCGCAAGCCGTGCAACTTGGTCTTGGCCGTGCCGAACATCGAGTAGTTGGCATGGCAGGTATAGCAGGCCTTGTCCTGCGGCACATAGTTGTTGCGGTAGTGGACGCTCGACAGAGGCTCGTCGTCCTGGATCGTCAACGACGCCACATGCTCATCCATGGCGTGGCAACTGGCACAGAACTGGACCGTCTCCATGTGGTGCAGATCGGTCTTCACCGTGGTCGTGAAAAAAACGA
>JAJRWA010000244.1 GCA_024277025.1 Candidatus Krumholzibacteriota bacterium
CCTGATCGGCGGCATCATGCAGCACATCGAAGAGGCCGGCATCCACAGCGGCGACAGCTTCGCCGTGCTCCCCCCATACAAGACCACCGGGACCGAGCTCGCCACCATGCGCGATCACACGCGCCGCATCGCCCGCGCGCTAGGCGTGGTCGGCCTGCTGAACATCCAGTTCGCCACTCACAACGGTCGCAGCCACGTCCTGGAGATCAACCCCAGCGCCTCGCGTACGGTACCCTTCCTGGAGAAGGCCACAGGCGTGCCGCTGGCGGACATCGCCACGCGCTGCATGCTTGGTCAAAGCCTTGCTGAACAACATGTTAGCGAATCAGCAGCCAGCGACCACATCTTTGTCAAGGGTCCTGTCTTCCCCTTCCGCCGCTTTCCCCGCACCGACAGTCTGCTCGGCCCCGAGATGAAGAGTACCGGCGAAGTCATGGGCATCGGCCGCGACTTCGGCGAGGCCTTTGCGCGGGCCCAACTGGCGACCGGCCAGGGACTGCCCGCGACCGGCACCGTCTTCATCAGCGTCAATGACCACGACAAGGAAAACATGCTCCCGATCGCCGCGGATCTGGACGCCCTGGGCTACGGGATGCTGGCCACCGGCGGCACGGCCCGCTACCTGAACGAGCGCGGCATCGCCGCCGCCACCGTAGCCAAGGTCGGCGAAGGCACGCCCCATATCGGGCAACTCATCCGCCAGGGCGAGGTGCAGATGGTGATCAACACCCCGCTGGGTCAGCGCAGTCGTTTCGATGAGAGCGCCATCCGGCGTGAAGCGCGCGCACCGGATATCCCGTGCATCACGACGCTGTCCGGCGGCCGGGCGGCCGTGGATGGGATCCGGGCCCTGCGGCGCGGGCTCGTCGGGGTCGTTTCCTTGCAAAACCTGCGGCACCGCTAACGAGCATATGTGGCCAGGGCGCTCTGCAGTTCGGCCACATCGAACGGCTTCTGCAAATAGAACTGGGGCTGCTCCGAACCGAACTCACGGGCGATATCTTCGGCCGGAAAACCGCTGCAGATGATGATCGGCACCTCATGGTCCACGCCGCGGATCTCCTTCATGGCTTCCTTGCCGCCCATGACCGGCATCGTCAGGTCCAGCATGATCAGATCGATCGTCTCGCCATGGATGGCGTGATAGTCCAGCGCCTCCTGTCCGTTGACAGCCAACTGCACCGTATGGCCCAGCCGGTCCAGCAGACGCAGCAGCACGCGCTGCACACCGGGTTCATCCTCGGCAACCAGAATATTCAGGGCGCGGGATCCGACCTCCGCGCCTGGCGACTCGGCACCGGGCAGCTCACGAATCTCGGCGGCGTGAGCCGGCAAAGCAACGGTGACCGTCGTGCCCTGCTGCGGTGTGCTCTGGACCTCGATGCCGCCGCCGTGGCTCTTGACGATGCCCAGGACCGCGGCCAGGCCCAGACCACGGCCGGCAAACTTGGTCGTGAAGAACGGATCGAAGATCCTTTGCCGGCTCCCTTCACGCATGCCGCACCCGGTATCGGTGACCGTCAGCACGACGTGCAGACCGGGCGTCAACTGGCCGAGGGGAAACCCCTGGTCAGCGCTGGCGGCCGTCAGATTCTCGGCCTTCGCCACCACCTTCACGCTGCCCTCATCATCCCCCAAGGCCTCCGAGGCATTGGTGATCAGGTTCATCACGATCTGCCCGATCTGCGACGAGTCCCCGCTGATCACCGGCAGGTCCGCGGCCACCTCCACCGTGAACGCCGCTTTCTTGGACAGCGAAACCTTCAGGATCTCGGCCATCTCCACCACCAGCGCCGCCACATCCACATCTTCCCGGCGCACGCGTCCTTTGCCGGCGTAGGCCAGCATCTGCCGGCACAGATCGGTCGCTCGGCCGGCCGCGCGCTGGATCTCGAACAACGACTCGCAGGCCAGCGCGTTCTCGCCGACATCCTGCAGAGCCAGTTCCGCGTTGCCGATCACCGCCTGCAGCAGGTTGTTGAAGTCGTGCGCAATCCCGCCGGCCAGCACGCCCAGGCTCTCGAGCTTCTGCGTATGCAGCATCTCCTGCTCGAAACGCCGCCTTTCGGTGACGTCGATGACGCCGGCCAGCGCCCCGGAATAGTCGCCGTCCTCGTCATAGAGCGGGCTGGTGGCCATGGTCGTGATGATGCGCTGACCGGTCTTGGTCACGAACTCGAAGTCATGCAGTTCCTCGATCCCGCGCCGCCGTCGCGCCAGATTGCGCTCGGAGATCCGGCGTCCGCGCTCGTCCATGAAGCTCGCCAGATCACAACCGATCATCTCGTCAGCGGTGTAGCCCAACATGCGGGCCATGGCCGGATTGACGTAGACGGTCACCGCGTCCCGGTCGATCTCCCAGATACCTTCGCGCGCCAACTCCACCAGGCGACGGTAGCGGCCCTCGGACCGCTCCCAGGCCCGCCGGGCCGCCATTTCGGCCCGCGTGTCCCGCACAATGCAATGGGTGCGGCGGAATTCGCCCCGTTCGCCGCGCACGACCCGCCCGTCCACGCGCACGGGCACGACTTCGCCCTCACAGCTGACCATCTCGAAATCCTGGTTCGTGGTGCAGCCCTCGGCGCGCAGGTTACGCAAACGCTCATCCAGCACCGCCTGGCTCGCCGGCGTCAGAAAGTCCGCGAAAGGGCGGCCGAGGACTTCATCGCGCGTGTAGCCGAGCAGTTGCAGCCAGGCGTTGTTGACCAGCAGGATTTCGCCCCGCGGCCCCAGCGACTGGTAGGCAACCGGCGCGTCTTCGTAGAGTGTCTGGAAATCACTTTGAAATTCTTCGTAGGCAAAATCATTGCATGGCACGGCAACCCCCACTCGCGTGGCGTTTCACCAATGGCCGGTACACCCAGGCCTTGCACCCCAACGCGCGCGACCTGATTATACCGCATATCACCTACAATTACGCTGTGCTTTGGCGCTCCTGCAAGCGGCGGAAGGTGAAATACCCGATCCGCGGCTCGACCAGACGCTCGAATTCCCAGAAGGGCATGATCAGCACCTCGGTGTGGGAACCGGCATTGAAGGCAATGGTCTCGGCCCGGATCAGGCTGCCGGCGACAAAGACCGGCATGCCGTACATGTTGCCGAAGGGCGGCATCGCGCCCAGTTCACAGTCCGGGAACAGGACCGCGAATTCCTCTTCGGTCGCCAGGCAGATCGTGTCGGCGCCCACCGTCTCGCGCAGCAGGTGGAAGTCCACCTTGCTGTCGGCCGGCAGGACAGCCATGGCCATCTGGCCATCCATTTTCACCATCACGGTCTTGGCAAACAGGCGGCCGGGCACACCGGCCTTGAAGGCCACATCCTGGGCGGCATAGGCGCTCGGGTGGGTGTGCAGTTGATAATCGACGTTGTTCTCGGAGAGATATTCCAGGAGCTTGGGACAGGGCATCTTGAACCTCCCAAATGGAATTGAGGCACCCCAATCCGGTGCCGTTCCGGGGAGCTCAATTTAGAAAGGTTCGCCACTCGCGGCGACTACGGCGACCAGATTCCCTGCTCCCGAAGTTGTTTTTCGGCCGCCGGCGCCCAGCCGCGGTTGGCGGCCGGACTGGCCGGACTCGGATGCAGGACGGTGCCGATGTGTTGCGGTCGGTGAGCGGCTGCAGGCCGTTCCGCCTTGGCGCCGAACAGGGCCTCGAGCTTCTGGCGGGCAAAGCTCCCGACGCCGACAACCCATTCCGGTTCATACAGATCCACCAACCGGCGCAAACGCTCATCGCAGGCCGCGAACAGCGGCGCGGTCTCGGCGGCGGGCAGCTTGTCCGGCGTGCGGTTGCGCGCGCTTTCTTCCATGAAGACCAGCGGGCAATAGTTCACCACGAAGTGCTGGGCAAAGAAATTTTCCGCCGTGCCGAATTTTTCGGCGAAGAAGCCCCACAAACGCCGCCCG
>JAJRWA010000245.1 GCA_024277025.1 Candidatus Krumholzibacteriota bacterium
CTCGTCCGCGTGGGTCGGATGGTCAAACACAAGCGCCTTGGCGGCCACCGCCGGCGCCGCGCCAACCCACAGGACCACCAAGAGGACCGCAGTCAAGAGTCTACGCATTACCATACCTCCTGGGCACGGGCACCAAGGTCACAGCGATAGGAGATCTTCAGCAAGCCCCGGTAGTCGATCTTCACGCCGGGATAGATGAGCCGCTAGACCGCGCCGGAGAAGAACCAGTTCTGCCCCGCCCTCAGGTCGGCGCCCAGCCTCGAGGTGATGGTTGTGCGTCGATCCTGGTCGGGCTCCGGCAAGCCATCGTAGCGGTAAGCATAGGAAATCCGGTTCATATCCAGCCAAAGGCGCAGATCGTTTCTTGCCCACCAGGACACATTGCCGTAGAAGCCGTCCTGCTCACCGCGGTAGCCCCGCATGCCGCGATACCCCACGCGGAACAGGTCGCGCCCG
This sequence comes from Candidatus Krumholzibacteriota bacterium, assembly GCA_024277025.1. Classification (GTDB taxonomy): domain Bacteria; phylum Krumholzibacteriota; class Krumholzibacteriia; order LZORAL124-64-63; family LZORAL124-64-63; genus JAGRNP01. Next base: position 457 of record JAJRWA010000245.1, read on the forward strand.
GCCCACAGGTCCAGCCCATCTCCCCGGTCCTGACCGGAGGGGAAGATCTCGACCAAGTCGGCGGACACGCGCCAGCCGCCCCAACTGCTCGGCTGAAGCAGGACGTGGGCCCGCAATTCCTGCACCTTGCGGCCGGCCGCCGACTCGAACCACGGCTCGAACCGGAACTTGCGGAAAATGTAGGTCGAGGCGTAGGCCGGTTCATATCCTTCGCGCCGCTGCCAGCTGAGGGCGGCGCTGCCGGTGGCGAAACGATAGTGGCCGCGCAAATGGTGGCGCAGGAACACGTCCTGATTCAGCTCATACTTGTTCTCGTACAGAACCGACCAGACCGCCGCCGGCTGGTAGGTGGCCACAAAACCCACTTTCTCGGATTCCTCGGTTCCGGCCCAGACCGCCCGCGACCAGCTCCCGCCCAGCATCAGACTCTGCCCAATTCTCCGGCTGCGGAAAAAGACGGAGGTCTGGCCCGAGGTGTTCCAGCCGGACTGGCCCCAGTTGTGAAAAGTTTGACCGGTCGGATCATTGAAGCCGCGGGTCCCGCCAGAGAGGACAAAAGTACCCGGACGCGTGCGCCAGCGCACAAGTGCACCATCCACTAAGCCACTGCCAACACCTCAGTTGGCCCAAACCCGCCCCAGTTGAACCTGCAGCCGGCCCGATGGCTTGAATTGAAGATGCCCGCGATAGATCCGGTTTTTCATGCCCGACAGGCCATCAGCAGCCAGGTCTCCGCGCGCGGTGCCCATATAGTAAAGAGTCCACGCACTGTGGTCCCGGTCATGGACCGTGAATGAGAGGCGCGCGAGTTGCTCGAGGGATGTGCCCGGCTCAGGATCCTGCACTGAAGGCCTGGGTTCAAAGACGTACGAAACAGACGACAGCCTGCCGAAGACCCCCAGCGCATTTGCTGCCAAAGGACTCAGAAACACCGTAAACAGGGCCAATAGAGTCGGGATAGTCAATGAAGCCCACCCTACCCGCCGATTGATTCGATATTGTGCCATGGAAATCTCCCCAAGTTGAGATCCGTTTACTGACAGACCCAGATCGGCTGTACTGCGCAATATCCTAGTTGTTTTGTTTGTTTTTTATCAACTAAAATATTCAGAGAACAGACCCGAAAAGATGTCACAAAAACCTCATGAGAAAATCCTTTCAAGTTAATGGGATATCGGATACTGTTATTTTATTATCAGACCGGGGAGACAATAATGCCGGCCTGAGCTACTTGAACCTGCAGTAAGGAGGACACGCATGACCCGCACTCGACTCTTAATGCTGTTTCTGTTGCTGGGCATCGCAAGCCTGTGTTTTACGGGTTGCTCGGATGACTGCGACGACCCTGCGACACCAGTGGTCAAGCCGACTGACGCGGTATTTGTAGGATCTGCCAAGTGTGGCGAGTGCCACGAGACCAACTACGACGAGTGGGTTGCTTCCGGCCACCCCTACAAGCTCACCAAGATTGAAGGCGTGTCGCCGGACGCGAGCTTCCCGGCCCACTCGGCCTTCCCCAACGATCCGATCAATCCGCCGGTCGGTATGGACTGGACCGGTGTCAGCTACACGATTGGCGGTTATTTCTGGAAGATGCGGTTCATTGACATGGACGGCTGGATCGTCACCAGTGGCGCGGCCCTTGACCCGGTGCAGTACAACTTCCACGTGGAAGATCCGGAAGACGGCAACTGGGTCACTTATCATACGGGTGACGAGCAGGGAACCAAGCCCTACGACTGCGGCAAGTGCCACACCACCGGCTGGGTGGACAACCCGGACCCGACGGACCTGACAGCCAACCAGGACGGCCTGCCTGGCATGTGGGGCACGTTCTTCGCCGGCGGCATCCACTGCGAGGAATGCCACGGCAAGGGCAGCAACCACGCAGCCAGCCCGACCACGGTCAGCATGCTTGTCGACAACTCGTCGGCCATGTGCGGCCGCTGCCACACCCGCGACGCGGCCAACCGCATCGCGGCTTCCGGCGGCTGGGTCAAGCACCACGAGCAGTACGACGAGTGGCTGCACTCACCGCACAACCTCTACGGGGGCCCCGGCTGCAACGACTGCCACGATCCCCACGCATCGGTTGTGTATGATGACGTGACGCCGGGCGAAGGCATGAAGACCTCGTGCACCGACTGCCACGATGCGACCGAGTACGCGCTCAAGGCGGGTGCCCACAGCTTCGTGACACCCGAATGCACGGACTGCCATATGCCGCAACTGGCCAAGAGCGCGGCGGTCAACCCGAGCAATCCGTACGACGCCGACGTGAATAGCCATATCTTGGCGATCAATTCCGCGCCGGTGGCCGCCGCCGACGGGATGTTCACCGCCGATGGCAAATTTGTGAAAACCGAGAACGGCCTGGCCAGGCTCACGCTTGACTTCGCCTGCTACGGCTGCCACCAGGACAGTGACGGACTTGGCGGCGCGGCGCCGGTCCGGACGCTGCAGCAACTGTCCGACTACGCTACGGGCATCCATCCCAACGCCAAGCGGCTGGCCCGGATCGCGCAGAGATAGGTATCAGCCGCTGCGACTGATTGGAACGCCGTTGACTGGAGGCCCGGCCCCGCGCCGGGCCTCCTTGCAACTTTGTCAGACCAGTTCCGTAACATCCGAGCTCGCGCCACCGAATAACCCACCCCCATGCCGGAGCAGCAATGAGTCGAATTTCCGCCACCGCCAAGAACGGCTGTCTGGGCTGCCTGGGCCTGCTTGGGCTCTTCCTGATCTTTGTCGGCATCAACACCGTGGTCGTCCTGAACCGGTCCGGTGACAAAGCGGTCCAGGACCAGACATTTTCGCCGGCCACAGCGGCCAGCCAGGATCTGCCCGCCGGAGCCGGAGCGACAGCCAGACCCGCCCCCGGTCGGGGCTTGTTGGTTCTGGAACTCGGCCAGGGCGAATTCGAAGTGCACCCCGGCGAGCCCGGCGCGGGGATTGTGGTCAAGACCCACTACGACGCCAACATCTACGCAGTCGAGGAATTCAGCTACGTGTGGCCCGACTCGGCCTGGGTCTATCGCCTGCGCACCCACCGGACAATTTCGGGACTGCAGGCACTGCTGAACGGAATCCTGGGCGGAGCCGAGCCCGCCAGGATTGACATCTGCATTCCCCCCGACCTTCCCCTCGGCCTTGATATCCTGGTTCGTGAGGGCGGTCTCAGCGCAGAACTCGGCGGCTTGTGGCTCACGGATCTGGAACTGCGCTACCGGAAATGCGGCGTTGAACTCAATATCGAGTCGCCCCTGGCCGCCCCAGTGCAGCGCGTGGCGATCCACGGCCGCATGGGCGGCGGCGAGATCACGAATCTGGGCAACGCCAGCCCCCGCAACCTGTCTGTGAGCTGTTCCATGGGTGGTATGGCACTGGACCTCGGCGGGGCCTGGAGCCGCGACTGCGAGGTCACCCTGGATCTGCACATGGGCGGCATGGCGGTCACCACGCCGGAGAACATCAAGCTTGAAGGCCTGACGGCAGCGCCCACGGGCCTGCGCCGCAACAACACTGAGGTCCCGCTCCCCGTGTTGCGGGTCCACCAGAAGGTCAAGCTGGGAGAAATCGAGTTTCAGTAGACCGATTGCCTCAGGGTGTCGCGCCAACTACCCGGCCAAAGGCGAATTCCGGCAACGGCAGTTCCACGAGCGGCCGGTCCCCATCCTGGAGAAAAACGGTGGGCCGGCCACCGTCCCCGGAGGCGTCCGGCATCCGGCCGTCCCGCGCCATCTCCGCCAGGAGGCGGTCAACCGGCAACAGCTGGCGATAGTAGCCAGGCACGACACCAGGACCTTTCATGGCGAACAGGGTCGAGTAGCAGTCGACCAGGTCAGCGGCCGTAAGCTGCTCCCTGTTTTCGTATCTGGGCTGCCAGTGACTGAGCCGCGAACCGTGGTCACCGTGCACGATGATGACGGCCTCGTCCCACAGACCCTTCGCCTTGACAACCCCGAATATCGCCTCCAGACGGGTCAGCAGGCACTCCATCTGGGCAAGATACAAGGGATAGCGCAGGGCCCTGGTCGCATCCGTGTTGTAGCGTGGTCGGAGACTCCGATCGTGGTCCAGGTACCAGCGGCGTGGACTCTCCTCATAGCCGCAGTCGGCGGCCAGGCCATACGGGGAATGCGGCAGCATGATATGGGCAAAGAAAGCCTGTCCCGGGCCCGCCGCCGCCAACTGGGCCGTGAACTCATCCACTGCTTCGATCGCGGCCATGGTCCCGGGCCGGAAGCCGCCGAGATCCGCGGGGGGCAGATGCAGCGCCTCGCCGAGGCTTGATCCCGCCAAGCCGGCATAGCCGGCCCCCACTCCGGTCAGGATCCGTGACAACCCGAAGTACGTGCCCAGAATGAATTGCAGTTTCCCGCTGACACTCAGGGGAGCCCCTGCCAGCGGTCTGATTTTCAGCGAGGCGTAAGTCGTGTGCGTGTCGCCGTACGGATTGACTCCGGCCACACCCGGCTCGGAATACCGCAGGTAGTCCGACTCCAGGACATGGATCCGGTACCCCCTGTCGTGCAGCAAGTCGAACCAGGCATTGCGCCTGAGCCGCATGCCCCGGTGGAACGTGCCGTCAAGGAACGGGTCCGGTTCAGGCGAGGCGCTGAAGCGCAGCGCATTGGGCACCGACCAGCGGGTCCTGGCGTACCGGCTGTAGGCCCGACCGTACACTGCAAACGAATTCTCGAGATAGAAGTCCCGGAGCCGCGCCGCGTACCGACCGTCCGGGTCGAACTCGGCCGGGATCCCCTCGACGCCGATGTGGGCATCCAGGATCAGATGCAGCACAAACGGCAGACGGGCATCGTCGGTGGGCTGCGCCGCCGGGCTGCTGTCCTGATTATCCCGGCCGGCGCCGGGTGAAACGAGGGTCGCCAGCACCATCAGGGCTCCAACCAGGGCCGGCACCTGGGGGGCACTTCGGCGCAGGAACCGGAACATGACAGCGAAAGCACCGAAGCAGACCACGAGCCGCAGATCGACAAACCTGACCCACTCGGTCTGGACGTCGACCACCACGGTGGCCAGAAAGGCCATGATAGCGACGTAGGCAGGGGTGCCCAGGCACCGGACAACAACCTGGCAAACCAGCGTGAAAGCCAGCACCAGACCGAACAGGAGCAAGGTCTCGGCCGCAACGAGGGGATAGTCATGGTGCCTGAGAAAAACCAACAGGGGCAGCACGGCAACCAGGAAGATGGCGGCCGGTTCATGCAATTGCCGGCCCATGCTGCTCAACTCTCTTCGAACGAGATATCCACGACCCGGCGCACCTTGCTGCTCTCCACTTCGAAGAAACCCTCCCGTTCGAACCCGAACGTCTGGGCGATCAGGTTCGAGGGAAACACTTCGATCCGGGTATTCAGATCCCGCACGTTGGCGTTGAAGAAGCGCCGCGCCGCCTGGATCCGATTCTCGGTGTTGGCCAATTCCTGCTGCAGGGCCAGATAGTTCTCGTTGGCCTTCAGTTCCGGATAGCCCTCGGCCACGGCCAGCAGCCGGTCCACGCTGGCCACCAGGGCCTTCTCGTCCACGGACTGCGAAGCAATGCTGCCCGTCGAGGCCTGCGCCCGCGCCCGCGCCTCGGTCACATCCTGCAGCACTTCCCGCTCGTGGGCCGCGTAGCCCTTGACCGTTTCGACCAGGTTGGGGATCAGGTCATAGCGCCGTTTCAGTTCCGTATCGATACCCGACCAGGACTCCCGTACCTGCTGCCGAATCCGCACCAGTGCGTTGTAGTTCAGAATCACCCACAACAGGAAAAAGACCAGAATACCAACCGGGATCAGGATCGGATTCATCGCGCCTCGCCTTTCATCTGCCGGACCACGTAGTCGGGAATCAAGTCGTACAGGCCCTTGGCCACCGCGAGCGCCTGATCATAGGCCTCCGCGTCGAAGTAGCCGTTCTTCATCACGGCCAGTTCAAAGGTGCCGAAAGCGATGTTGAACGACGGGGCCGCCAGCAGGAAGTCCATCGTACCCTGGTGGATCACATCATAGGCCCACCGGCGGTCATTGCTCTTGACGTAGAATTTGCGGCTGAACTCGGCCGACTCGAAATCGATGTCGTCGGCGCCGAAGAACTCGCCCACCTTGTCCAATGGGTTCTCGCGGCGAATCGTCAGGGGAATCACCGGAAAACCTGTCTTCAGGATCACGACGCCGACCGCGTGGGTCGAGCGGTTCTTGCCGCTGCCGGTGGTGTACTGGTAGTCCATCAACCGGACCGCGCAGCCTTCATACTCCCCGGATATCAGGTTCCTGGCCCGGCGCGAATGCCCCTTGTCGAAGATCTTCAGGCCGGGATAGGTGACATGCAGGCGCCGGACATCCCCCTTGTTCAGCCGCCAGCCCCGGCTGTGGGCCCAGGCCAGCAGGGCCTCACGCCGCTTGCGGTTCCGATACCCGCTGTAGACCCCGATGGCGATCACGCCCAGGATGATGAATGGTACCGGTGACATCGCCACGTGCGGGGCCTTCTTTCATTCCGCTTCCTACTTCAGGCCGCGCAGCAGCCCGGCCGGCACTTTCACCTGCATTTCCAGCAGCGCCTGGCTCATGGTCTTGCCCTGCGGATCGACCAGCAACGAAGTCGTACCCCCGCCGCCCAGACTTTGTTCGAGCAGGAAGTTCAACCCCTCCAGGTTGTCCAGTTCGAATCGGCTCACCTTGCCCAATACTTTACCCTTGAAGAAGCGTTTGACCACGGCGGCGGTCAGGTTCGCGCACAACCACGGGTAGATCTTCGGTGAGCGCGCCAGCACCCCGACGTTGCACATATCGCCCTTGTCGCCGCTGCGGGCATAGCAAAGCTCACGCAGCTTGACTTCCTTCAGGGCGCCGGCCGGGGCCTGGTAGCCCTTCTTCGACACCGGCTTGACGTCGCTGGTGACCGGTTCGCCGACCTCACCGCGCACCGGGAACTCGATCTGCCAGAAAGCCTCCTCACCGGCCGTATCAAGGGTCAGGATCTTGGCCGTCACGCCGTCGCGCCGCATCAGCGCCGGCCAGTAGGCCACCACCTGCTGGGGCCGTGGCCGCCCCCGCGTGCTGACCGCCATGCCGCTGGGCCCGGCCAGGATCAGCGCCGGCAGCGCCTTGCTGAAGTCGTTGATCTTGGCCAGATCGTCGTCACACACGCCGAAGCGCAGGTAGATCTCGTTGGGCTCGTAGTCGCTCAGGCGATCGGGCCAGATCGAGCCCGCGCCGATCAGCGCCGTGTTGGTCTTGGCGAATTTGTGGCCCACCTTGCGCCAGAAGATCTCCTCGACCGCGGCCGCCTTCCGCGCAACCTCCGGCCCGGAAATGAGCACCTCGCCTTCGGCCTTCCAGCCGTCGGTGTAGGCCATCGAGACCTTGAACATCTCCGGCGCCGGACCACCCCGCACCCCGGTCACGCGTACCCGATCATTGCCTTCGTCATGGACCTTGATGGTGTTGAAGAAGGCGACACCGTCCGGTGATATATATTGCCCCGGATCGCCCATTTCATAGACCAGCTGCTCCTTGACCGACTTCTCGTACACCCGGCCACCGGTGCGCTTGTGCTTGGTGACGGTAAACTCGCCCGAGGGCTCCATTTCGATGATCGGATAGCCCATGTTGTGGAAAGAGGGTACATCCTGCCAGTCGGTGATGTTGCCGCCGGCACCCTGGGCGCCACACTCGATGATGTGGCCGGCCACGATGCCGGCCGCCATCCTGTCCCAGTCGTGCATGTCCCAGCCGAATTCGTGGATCATCGGGGCCAGGGTGATGCCCGTGTCCGTCACCCGCCCGGTGACGATGATCTGGCAGCCAGCCTGCAGGGCGGCCACCACCGGTTCGGCACCGAGGTAGACATTGGCGCAGGTCACGCGGTGCATGACGCCGGCGAACGCGGCGCCGGTTTCCATGTTGGTGAACTTCTCGCCGCCCGCGGTCAGTTCATAGAGCCGATTGGAAACGTCGTCGCCGTAGACCACGCCCACCTTCAGCTCGAAGCCCATCTTGCCCGCCAGCGCGATGATCCTGCGCCCAAGGCCCACCGGGTTGATGCCGCCGGCGTTGGTGATCACCTTGACCTTCTTGTTGACGATCAGGGGCAGGCAGGTCTGCAGTTGGGTCAGGAAATCTCCGGCATAGCCCAGCTCCGGATTCTTCAGTTGCTGCTTGCGCAGGATCGACATGGTGATCTCGGCCAGGAAGTCCATGGTGATGTAGTCCAGGGGGCCACCGGCCAGTTGGCGGCGCAGAGCATCCAGGTCGTCGCCCCAGTAACCGCCGGCGTTCCCGATGCGGATCTTCTTCTTCACGATGTCGGCCTCCTGTTCGCGGGCTGAGTCTTGTTTCGTTCGCCTACGATAATGTGGGTTCAACCTGCGGTTGGGCAAGTGCGATTCCCGATCCGGCGGCCACGTGAGCGCTTGTTTTATTCCCCATTCCAACGATAATGTGGGCGTCCGGAAAGCGAGCAAGACCGCATCTGCCCTCGGGGAGGATCCCGTTCCATGGCCAGCGCGCCCTACTTTGTATTTGGATTCCCCCTTTCGGGCGCGGCCTGGCAGCGCTATGACGTGCGCAGCGTCCTGCCCGACCGGATTCCGGACGATCCGGATCTGCTCTCCTTTGAGATCCGCGACCTGGCCCGTCAAGTCAACGAAGCGGCCACTGTGGGCGAACCGAACATCCCGGCCGAGGTGCTGCTGGCCCTGCGCACCCTGAACCAGGCCCTGCGCCACGTGGCGGGCAGCTATTTTCGGGTCGAGAACCCGGGCTGCCTGGACCGCTGCCGGGCCCAGGCCGCCGCCAGGTTGGGCGACGATAACGTCCAAGAGCTGCAACAGACTTTCTGCGAACTGTTTCCACCATTGGCCGTGGTCATGGGCGACCAGAATACGACTGGTTTTCTGGCAAGTGGTCAAGAGACCACATTGCTGGAAATGCTGCTCCTCTTTGTCAACGTGACCAATCCGGCTGTCGGCCCCGCCGTCACCCTCTTTGATGACACCGAGTTGCGTGAGAAATCCAGTTTCACCGCCTTTGTCACGGGTCTCGAAGAGTACCTGGACAGCGACGAGCCGCCCGGCAGCGAGGGCCGGACCATTTTCCACCTGCTGCGGGCGCCCGCCCTGGCCAGCCCCGACTCGCTGGCCGGCCAGCTGGCCTTCATCCGCGACAACTGGGCCCACCTGCTGCCGCCGGACCTGCTGCGCCGCCTGGTTTTCGCCATGGACGTGCTCAAGGAAGTGGATCTGGCGCGCAGTGCCGAATACGGACCGCCGCCGGTGCTGGAATTCGGCCCCGGCCAGGGTGGCTACTCTGCCGAGGAGCCCGAGCCCGAAGCGTTCAGCCACGACGCCGACTGGATGAGCAATGTGGTGCTGATGGCCAAGTCGGTCTACGTCTGGCTCGATCAGCTGAGCCGTAGCCACGAGCATGCCATCACCCGCCTGGACCAGATCCCGGACACCGAACTGGACCGCCTGGCCGGCTGGGGCGTGACCGGCCTCTGGCTGATCGGGCTGTGGCAGCGGTCGGAGGCTTCGCGCCGCATCAAACAGGAAATGGGCAACCCCGAGGCCGCGGCCAGCGCCTACGCCCTGCACGCCTACCGCATCGCCGACGACCTCGGCGGTGACGAAGCCTGGCGGAATCTCAGTGACCGGGCCGGACAGCGCGGCATCCGGCTGGCCAGTGACATGGTGCCCAACCACATGGGCCTGGACAGCGAGTGGGTGGTCAACCATCCCGAGTATTTCCTGCAGCTCGACCAGCCTCCCTATCCGGCCTACCGCTTTGACGGTCCGGATCTCTGCCATGACGAGCGGGTCTCCATCCGGTTGGAGCACGGTTACTGGGATCACTCCGATGCGGCGGTAGTCTTCCAGCGTGTGGATAACCACACTGGCGAAGCTCGCTACATCTATCACGGCAACGACGGCACCAGCATGCCCTGGAACGACACCGCCCAGCTGAATTTCCTGCTGCCGGAGGTGCGTGAGGCGGTGACCCGGGTCATCCTGGACGTGGCGCGGCGTTTCCCCATCATCCGCTTCGACGCGGCCATGACCCTGGCCAAGAAACACTATCAGCGCCTGTGGTTTCCGGCGCCGGGCGACGCGGGCGCCATTCCCTCGCGGGCCGAACACGGCCTGGACAAACCGGCTTTCGACCAGGTCTTCCCCACTGAATTCTGGCGCGACGTCGTGGATCGCGTGGCGGTCGAAGTACCCGACACCCTGCTGCTGGCCGAGGCTTTCTGGCTGATGGAGGGCTACTTCGTGCGCACCCTGGGCATGCACCGGGTCTACAACAGCGCCTTCATGAACATGCTCAAGATGGAAGACAACCAGAAGTACCGGCAGACGATCAAGAACGTGCTCGGGTTCAGCCCGGCCATCCTGCAGCGCTTCGTCAACTTCATGAACAATCCGGACGAGCGCACCGCGGTCGAACAATTCGGCAAGGGCGACAAGTATTTCGGCTGCATGCTGCTGCTGGTCACGATGCCGGGCCTGCCCATGCTCGGCCACGGCCAGATCGAGGGTTTCAGCGAGAAGTACGGCATGGAATACCGCAAGGCCTACTGGGACGAGCCGGTGGACCAGGACCTGGTCCGGCGTCACGAGCAGCAGATATTTCCCTTGATGCGGCGGCGCCACCTGTTCAGCGGCGCCGAGAATTTCGCGCTGTTTGATTTCGAAAGCGAAGGCGGCTCGGTCGACGAGAACGTCTTCGTCTACGCCAACCGTTGCGGTGACGAAAAAGCCCTGATCATCTTCAACAACTGCTACGAGCAGACGAACGGCCGCGCCCGGCAGGCCGCCGCAGTCAACATCGGGTCGGCCGAGGAACCTCATCTTGTGCAGCGCTCTCTCGGCGAAGCGCTGGATCTGGACGCCTCGCCGGGTGTCTGGTACGTCTTCACCGACCGGATCAGCGGGCTGGAATTTCTGCGCCCGGGTGCCGAGTTGGCCTACGAGGGATTTGCCACCCACCTGAACGGCTACGAGTCACGAGCCCTGGTGGATTTCCAGCGTGTGCACGAGAGCGAAGGGCGCTGGGCCGAAGTCGCAGCGGACTTGCAGGGCGGCGGCACGCCAAGTGTGCGGCGGGCTCTGCGCCGGCTGGAACTGGCGCCCGAACTGGCCACCCTGCGCCAGTGGGTGCAGCCCGAGGTGTTGTCGGCGCTGGAATGGCCCCAGGCTGGCGCCGCCGGGACCGGCGAAAAAATGGTGGCGACCGCAGCGCTCCCTGCTGGTCTGCCACCGGCCCTGCGCAACGCCATCACCGAACTGAATGCCCTGCGGGAATTCACTCCCCCGGCCGACCTCGGCCCCCAGTCCAGGCGGGACCTGCAGGCGATCCGGGACTCACTGGGCGGCAGTCGGATCCTGCAGGCCATCTACCTGCGGGAAGTTCTGCGCGCAGCCGCTGCCCTGCCGGGTTTCACCGCACAGGATCAGCCGCTGGTGCACGCTGAGCTCGAAACGGCCCTGGTGGTCTGGACCGGACACGACTATGCCGGACGCGGCACCGTCGGTCTGGCCCGCCTGCTGGCCGCCAGTGACGAGGCCGTCGCCGCCATGGCGTCTGGCCGAACCGAATGGTTGGCGCCGCTGCTGGAACAGGCGGACACACGCGCCTATCTCGGTGTCAACCGGCACCAGGGGCGCACCTACTTCCGGCAGGAGCCTCTCGAATCCTTCCTGCAGGCCCTGGTGGTCCGGGCCGTACTGACCATGGAAGAGGCCGAACTCCCCGGCCTGCTGGACGCGCGGGCCCTGATCATGGACGCCAGCGCGGCCGCCGGCTACGAGATCGAAAATCTGCGCGAGCGGCTGCGGACCGGACGCTGACCCCGCAGCCGGCAATTCCGGTCATTTCATGAGTACCATGCGCTTCGTCTCTCCCCACGGTCCGACCTGCAGCCGATAGAAATACACCCCTGACGGCACCAAACGCCCCGCCGCGTCGCGACCGTTCCAAACCACCGCATGCGGCCCCGCCGCCAGTTGCTCGTCGGCCAGCAGATGCCGCACCAATCCGCCCGCGACATCATACAAGTCCAGGCTGACGGGCCCGGCCGCACCAACGGCGAACGAGATCGTTGTGCGCGGGTTGAAGGGATTGGGATGGTTGCCGGTCAGGGTATTGACACCGGGCACCTGCTGCCGGGCGGACGCCACCTGGGCCCCGCTCAGTTTGGCGAGGTACACACTCGCCGGCACACCGAGAGTCCCGGCAAAGTACACGTCGTTCCCGGGGCCCACCGCGATCCCATTGCCGCGGTTGGCTGATCCCGACTCAACCAGGTACGTGTACTCCAGGGTGCCACCGGTGGCGTCGAACCGGCTGACAAGGATGTCGGCACCGAAATCAATGCCCGATGGCGGAAAATCCGGCGAACCCGTGTAGCCGGCCACCAGAACCCCGCCACCGGCGTCCACGGCGATGCCGCGCGCCTCTTCCACGCGGCTGCCGCCCAGATACGTACTCCAGAGGACGGTGCCGGGCTCGGTCGCCAGTTTGGTCACGAACAGATCTTCACAGTTGTGATCCTGACCGAACGGCACCTCACAGCCCAGGACCGTGCCGACGAAACTCTCCTGGTAGGCACCCGTCGTGGTCGGCAGCCCCTCCGAACGCGTCGTGCCCACCAGATAGACCCGGCCCACATCGTCGACCGCGATATCGTTGACGTAGTCCAGATCCTCGCCACCCCAGTAGGTTCCGAACATAAGATCGGTGCCATCGGCGCTCAGCTTCGCCACAAAGATGTCGTCGGGTGTGGTCTGGACCGGATTGGCCAAGGGAAAGTC
>JAJRWA010000246.1 GCA_024277025.1 Candidatus Krumholzibacteriota bacterium
ACCATGAGCAAACCCATGCACGGCCGCCACTTTATCACCACCCAGGACTGGGCCGACCACGAGATCGAGATGCTGCTGGAAACCAGCGGCGACCTGAAGCGCAAGTTCTACCGCGACGAGCCCCACGCCCTGCTGCGCGACAAGACCCTGTTCATGATGTTCTACGAACAGAGCACGCGCACCCGCAACAGCTTCGAGGCCGGCATGACCCAGTTGGGCGGCCACGCCCACGACCTGACCCCGGACAAGCTGCAGGTCAGCCACGGCGAGACCGCAGCGGACACCGCGCGGGTGCTCAGCCGCATGGGCCACGGCATCAGCGTGCGCAACTGCGACTGGGGCGTCGGCAACAAGTTCCTGCGCAATGTGGCCGGGATGAGCCGCGTGCCCGTACTCAACATGCAGTGCGACATCTACCACCCCTGCCAGGCCGTGGCTGACCTGATGACCATCCGCGAGAAATTCCACAACGAGATTCGCGGCCGCAAGATTGTCGTCAGCTGGACTTACGCCCCCAGCTATGTGCGCCCCATTTCGGTACCCCAGTCCGAGATCCTGCTGATGACCCGGTTCGGCCTGGACGTGACCCTGGCCCATCCGCCCGAGTTCAAGCTCATGCCCGAGATCATGGCCCAGGCCGAGGCCAACGCCAAGGCCGCCGGCACCAAGTTCGAGGTTGTCGACGACATGGACGCCGCTTTCGAAGGCGCCCACGTGGTGTACGCCAAGAGCTGGGGCTGCCTGGTGCATGAGCCGGATCGTCAGGCGGCGGTGCAGCACATCGAAAAATATCCCGGCTGGATCTGCAACGAAGAGCGCATGGCCCTGGCCGACAGGCAGTCGATCTACATGCACCCGCTGCCGGCCACGCGTGGTGCCGAAGTCACCGACGCGGTGATCGACGGACCGCATTCGGTGGTCTGGGACGAAGCGGAGAACCGTCTGCACACGGCCAAGGGCCTGATGGCCCTGACCATGTAGGAGGGCTGATGTCCACGGCCAACGACCTGCTGCCCGGCGCCGGGCTGAACCCGCATTTCACCGGCTACCGCTGCGTGATCTGTGCGCGGGAGCAGCCGCGCGATTATGCGGGCTACGTCTGCCCCGACTGCGGCGTGGACGGCATTCTGGACGTGGTCTACGACATGGCGAGTATCCGGTCGGAGGTGGCCCAGACCGGGGCCGCAAACGCTTTCAGCCCAACGACCGGCACCGGTCTGTGGCGCTTCGCTCCCCTGCTGCCGGTGCGGCCGGAGGCGGCCCATCCGGCCTGGGCTCTGGGCGGCACGCCCCTGCAGCCGGCCCCACGCCTGGCGGCCCACCTGGGCCAACAACAGGTGTGGTTGAAGGACGACACGTCCCTGCCCTCGGCCAGCCTCAAGGACCGGGCCGCCGCCGTGGCCATGGTTCATGCCCGCCTGCTGGGCGTGACCCATTTGGCCTGCGCTTCGACCGGCAACGCGGCAGCCAGCCTGGCCGTGCTCAGCGCACGGGCCGGCCTGGACTGCACGATCTTCGTGCCGGCGGCCGCCCCCAAGGCCAAACTGGCCCAGTTGCTGCTGCACGGCGCGACCGTCGTGCCGGTGGACGGCACCTACGACCAGGCGTTTGACCTTTCCCTGGCCGAGATCGCCAAGCACGGCTGGTACAGCCGCAACTGCGCCCACAACCCGCTGCTGGTCGAAGGCAAGAAGACCGTGGCGCTGGAAATCGGACTGGCCCTGACCGCGGGCTTCACCGCCCATCCGGACCAGTGGCCGGACGCCGTGCTGGTGCCCGTCGGTGACGGCTGCATCATCTCGGCGGTGGCCAGGGGTTTCAATGAGTTGCGCGAACTGGGACTGACGCCGGGTGTGCCGCGCATCATCGGCGTGCAGGCGGCGGGAGCCTCGCCGCTGGCCCAGGCCTGGTCAGCGTGCGCGAACGATCCGGCCGGGCTGACCGGGCCGGAAATCCGGGCGGCCATCCAGCCGGTCACCTGCCGGACGATTGCCGACTCGATCAGCGTGGGCATTCCGCGCAACCGGATCAAGGCCTGGCGCCGGGTGGCCGCCACCGGCGGCGGCTTCCTGGCCGTGCCGGACGAGACCATTGTCGAGGCGATCGGCCTGCTTGCCGCCCAGGCCGGCGTGTTTGCCGAGCCGTCGGGAGCCGCGGGGTTGGCCGGACTGCTGGCCGCGCGCGACAAGGGGTGGCTGCGGCCCAACGAGAAAGTGGCCGTCCTGGTGACCGGTCACGGCCTGAAGGATCCCGGCGCGGGTCTGGGTCAGGTCACTCTGCCGGCGGCGATGCCGCCTCTGGCCGGTTGAGCACTTCGTTCAGTTTCCCGGCCAGACCCTCCAGCACATAGGGCTTCTGCAGAAATCCGGCCAGGCCGCGGCCGGCGAAACGGCGGCTGACCTCGGCCTCGTGGTAGCCGCTGGTCAGCAGCACCTTCAGGTCCGGATACAGGCGCCGCAACTCGGCGAAGACTTCGGTGCCGTCCATCTCCGGCATGATCAGGTCCAGCAACACGCAATCCAGGTCCGCACCCAGGCGCCGACAGATCTCCAGGGCCGCCGGGCCGCCGTCAGCCACATGGACCTCGTAGCCCAGGTGGGTCAGCATGCGCCGGCTCAGCACGCGCAGGTATTCCTCGTCGTCAACCACCAGGATCGTACGACCGGTCTGGCTCTGCGGCTGCTGTGCCCCGACCACCGACTCGGTGGCGGCAGTGCCGCCAAAGGGAATCAGCACCGTAACGGTCGTGCCCTGCCCCGGCGCCGATTCCACACCCACACAGCCCCGGTGGGACCGCATGATCCCCAACACCGAAGCCAGGCCCAGGCCCCGCCCCTGCGGTTTGGTGCTGTAGAAGGGATCAAACGCGCGCGAGACCGTGGCGGTGTCCATGCCCGGACCCGTATCGGTCACCGAGACGTAGACAAAGATGCCCACGGTGGCCCGCGGCGCCAGCACCCAGTGCGCCACCTCGCAATCACCCGAAGCACACAGTCCCGTGCGCAGAGTCACCGTGCCCGGCCGATCCCCGATGGCTTCGGCGGCGTTGACCACCAGGTTCATCACCACCTGATGCACCTGGGTGCTGTCCGCGGTGACCCGTGGCAGTTCCGCGCCCAACTCCAGGCTCAGCGTGATCTTGCGTGAGACCGCAACCTTGAGCATCGGCACCATGCCGCGCAGCGTTGCCGTCAGATCCAGCGGCGCCACCCGGAACTGCCCCTTGCCCGCAAAGGCCAGCAACTGCCCGCACAGGTCGCCGGCCCGGGCTGCGGCCAGCCGGATCTCGCCCAACAGTTGCCGGTGCGGTGAATCTGCCGCCAGATCCTTGTCCATCAGGTCGGCATTGCCCATGATCGCCAACAGGTAGTTGTTGAAGTCATGCGCCACCCCGCCGGCCAGCAGACCCAGGCTCTCGAGCTTCTGGTTCTGCCACAGGACCTGGGGATTGGTGTGGGTCTCGGTCAGGGGCTGGGCCAGGGAGCGCGGCGCCGGCAGGGGGCGATCGTCCCAGGGGAAAGGCAAAGCAATACGGGAGACGACCGGTTCGCCGTGTCCGCCCAAAGTTTTTTTGTCACCGTTTCTCAAGATATTTCCCGGCCGCGTGGTTCCTCCACTGCGACCGGACCTCATGGTGTCAGCTTAAGACAACAACCGCCCTTTGTCACCCCCGTTGGTGCCACTTCAGGCCCGCCGCACAACGTGCCGCACGGCCGCCGACACCAGGTCCCCCAGCAACACCAGGGCCATACCGCAAATGACAAAGAACAACATTTCGTCGTAGTGGGTGCGCGCCCGCGCGTCGACGATCCAGAAGCCGAGCGAGGCGATACCCAGCATGCCGAGCACCGTCGACTCGCGCACACAGATTTCCCAGCGATAGAAGAAATAGAGCAGAAACCGCGGCAGGCACAGAGGCACCAGCGCCGCCCCGACAATCGCCAGCCGCCCTGCCCCAGCCCCCCGCAGTGCCCTCGGCACCCGCGGGTCCACGTTTTCGATCACATCGGCCGTCAACTTGCCCAGACTACCGGTGTTGTGCAAAGCCAAGGCCAGAATCAGCGGCCAAACCGTGGGTCCCAGTACGGCCAGCAGCAGGAACGCCCAGATGTACTCGGGCACGGCCCGGACCACCGTCAGCAGTCCCCGCGTCAGTCCGAACACGGCCCGCCACAACCAGATCCGGACGCGGGAAGGCCGACGGCCACCGGGCAGAAAGGGCTGGGGCACGGCAAAGTTGCGGGCTGCCGGCAGGCTGAGCAGACCGCCGGCCACACCGGACAACAGGATGGCCACCAGGCTGATCGCCAGGGTCGTGGCCACGGCCGCAGCCCCTTTCTGCTGCCACATCCGACCAAACCAGCGGACCGCCACCGTCAGCTGGGCCGGCAGTGTGTCGGGCGCGCCCGGCTGCTGCAAGGGCCAGGGCCGCAGCTCGGACAGAAAGCGGGCCGCGTTGACCTGCTGCCGGGAGCCCAGCAGCTCGGTGGCTTGAAAATCACCCCCCAGCCAGCTGAGCCCGATGATCAAGGCCAGCACTGCCACACTGCGGGTCACGAATCTCCGGCGCGGCCGCGCGCGGTGCAGCCGGCGGACTTCTGCCAGACGCCCGCTCATGTGGCCAGCTCCCGGCGCAACCGCCCACTCCACCAGTCGACGGCCAGGATCACGCCGAGCAGCACATACAAGTAGGTCCACACTTCGCCGTAGTAGAGATTCTCGAAGGAGGCCGCCAGGTAGTAGCCCAGGGTCGGAAATCCGAAAAACCCAAGCACCGCCGCCGAGCGCAGAGCGCATTCAAACCGGTAGAACACGTAGGCGGTCATGTCGGGCAAAGCCCGAGGCAAAATGCCATATAGAAAACGCTGGACCGGTGTGGCCCCGGCCAGTTCCAGGGCACAGGCCGCGTCAGCGGGGGTTTCGTCCATCATTTCGGCGAAGATCTTGGCCAGGGTGCCGGCATAGGGCAGGGCGATCGCGATCACAGCCACCAGATGCCCGCGACCCAGCGCAGCCAGCAACAGCACGGCCCAGATCAGTTCGTGCACCGCCCGCAGCAGATTGGCCAACAGCCGCGCCGGCACCACCACCGCTGGCCGACCCATCAGGCTGGTCGAACCAAGGAAGCCCAGGACCACGCCGCCGACCAGAGCCAGTGAGAGCGATGTCGCCGCAAAAACCACCGTGGCCACCGCCGCCCGCAGCGCCTGCCAGGGCAACGAATCAGTGCCGTGTCCCTGGTACGGGCCTTCAAACTGCCAGGCCGGCCGCAGAGCCCGCCCCAAGAAATCCCGGGCCAGGCGCCAGCCGCCCTGACCGGGTACCAGATCGCCCGGATCAAGCCGCAGATGCCAGGCCGCCCACACTCCGGCCAGCGCCAGGGCGGCCAGGATCAGGCCCATCACTCCGACGGACCCGAGACGCGATCCAACCGGCAGACCCGCCCGGGGCCCGGCAAACCGTTCAAGGTTCACGGTCCACCCCCAACTCGTAGAGGTCGGACAACTGTTTGTCGCTGACTGCGGTCGCCGCGCGATCAAAGACAACCCGGCCCTCGCGCAAGCCAACCAGCCGCGGAAAGAACCGGCGGGCCAGATCCGGGTTGTGCAGGCTGACGACCAGGGTCAACCCTTCGGCAGCGCAGATGCCGGTCAACAACTGCAACAGGTCGGCGGCCCGGGCCGGATCGACACTGGCGACCGGTTCGTCAGCCAGCAGAATTTCCGGCGACTGATATAGCGCGCGCGCGATGGCCACCCGCTGGGCCTGGCCGCCGGACAGGCGGTCCACACGCTGAAACATCTGATCGGCGATACCGAC
>JAJRWA010000022.1 GCA_024277025.1 Candidatus Krumholzibacteriota bacterium
CGGCGGCCCTGGTCGGCCTGGTGGTGCTTGGCCCGCCCCTGTTGGTGCTGGCGCTGCTGGTGCGGCTGAAACTGGGCGCACCGGTGCTGTTTCGGCAGCAACGCCCTGGCCTTCACGGCCGGCTGTTTGAAATCCTGAAGTTCCGGACCATGACCGACGGGCACGGCGCCGACGGCGAGCTGTTGCCGGACGCCGAACGTTTGACCCCATTCGGCCGCGCCCTGCGGCGGACCAGTCTGGACGAACTGCCCGAACTGATCAATGTGCTCAGGGGGGAGATGAGTCTGGTCGGCCCGCGGCCCCTGCTGGTGGAGTACCTGCCCCTGTACAGCGCCGAGCAGGCGCGCCGCCATGAAGTGCGGCCCGGTATCACCGGTTGGAGCCAGGTCAACGGGCGCAACGCCACCGACTGGGACACCCGCCTGGCCCAGGATGTGTGGTACGTTGATCATCGCAGCCTGGCCCTGGACCTGCGCATCCTCGTCCGCACGGTGGGCCAGGTGCTCAGCGCCGCGGATGTCAACCAGGCGGGGCAGGCCACCCGGGAGCCGTTTCGCGGCCCGAGCGGGGGCAATTGAAGGGCGACATTTGGGCGGCGAGGGTTTAGTCTCGACAGGAATCAACAGCGCTGGCGCATACGCACCGGATCAAGAGGCATCAGACCATGGAAGTGCAGAAGTTGAAATTTCGCGCGGGAGACAGGTTGGCTGTGGATGGCGGCACACCTGTGCGCACCGAACCGCTACCCGGTTGGCCCTGTTTCAATGACGATACCGTCGCTGCGGTCGCCGCAGTGCTGCGCTCGGGGCAGGTCAACTACTGGACGGGTCAGCGCGGCCGGCAATTTGAACAGGAATTCGCCGCTTTCTGCGGTACGCAGTACGCCGTGGCTCTGGCCAACGGCAGCGTGGCCCTGGAACTGGCCCTGCGCGGCCTGGACCTGCAGCCGGAAGACGAGGTGATCACGACCTGCCGCAGCTTCATGGCCACCGCCAGCAGCATTGTCCTGTCCGGCGGGCGGGTCGTTTTCGCCGATGTGGATTCCGAAACCCAGAACATCACGGCCGAGACCATCGCGCCGCTGGTCACGCCGCGCACCCGCGCGATCATCGCCGTGCACCACGCCGGTCTGCCCTGCGATATGGATCCGATCCTGGACCTGGCTGCGCAGCACGACCTGCTGGTGATCGAGGACTGCGCCCAGGCCCATGGCGCCCTCTACAAGGGGCGGCCCGTGGGCAGTCTGGGGCACGTGGGCTGCTGGTCGTTCTGCCAGGACAAGATCATGAGCACCGGTGGCGAGGGCGGCATGCTGACCACCGACGATGACGATCTCTGGCGGTCGGCCTGGTCGTTCAAGGACCACGGCAAGAATCACGACAAGGTCTTTGCGGCCGATCCGGAGCCGGGTTTCCGCTGGCTGCACGACACCTTCGGCACCAACTGGCGCCTGACCGAGATGCAGGCGGCCATCGGCCGGCTGCAGTTGGGCCAGATGGCGGACTGGCACCAGCGCCGGACCGCCAACGCCCAGGTTCTGCTGGACGGCCTGTCCGGACTGCCGGGACTGCACGTGCCGGCGGTCGCTGCCGGCTTTGAACACGCCTGGTACAAATTCTTCACTTTTGTCGTGCCGGGCGAACTGGCGGCCGGCTGGGACCGCGACCGGATCAAGGCCGCCATCCGGGCCGAGGGCATCTACTGCGACACCGGCACCTGCCCCGAGATGTACCGCGAAGCGGCCTTCGCCGGGACGGACATGGTGCCGCCGGCAAGGCTGCCGGTGGCAATGGATCTGGGTTTGCGCAGTTTGTTTTTCCAGGTGCATACGGCGTTGCGGCCCGGCGACATGGCGGACGTGGTGGCGGCAGTGCGCAAAGTCATGGCTGCGGCGGCGGCCTGAATCACACGGATGTGAGGACAGGGATGACCAACGACAAATCACCAAACGCGGGCAGGCACCTGCTGCGCGAGGACGGGCGGCTGACCAGTCTCGTGCGGCGTAACCGCCTGCTCTTCACGCTGGCCTTTTTCGGTATCCTCTCGGCCATTTCGGTCACCCTTTCCTTCCTGCTGCGGTTTGTGGTGCTGGGGCCGCTGCTGGTTACGACGCTCGAGGGTTGGCAGAACTGGTGGCTGGCCATGCTGGCGGTCACCGTACCGGTGCGGCTGGTGTTCTTCTGGGCCATCGGCCTGCACAAGACCTCGTGGCGCTTCGCCTCGGTCGAGGATCTGCCGCCGCTGGTGGGGGCCGTGCTGTCCAGTTCGGCCCTGATCATCGTGGCGCTGTGGGCCTTCTGGCGTCATCCCGGGGGCTTCCCGCTGTCGACGCTGGCCATCGACATGGTGCTCTGCCTGGTCTTCGTGACCATCGGTCGGTTTGCCTACCGGCTGGTCAGCGGACCGTCGGATCGGTTCGGCAATCGCGCCCCGCGGCAAAGAGCGCTGGTCGTGGGTGCGGGCAATGCCGGGGCGCTGACCATCGAGGCCATGCACTCGCCTCATCTGGGCGGCTTCCGGCCCGTGGCCCTGGTCGATGACAACGTGCATGCCCAGGGCGTGCGCATTCGCGGCGTCGAGGTCATGGGCACGATTGACGATATCGTGGAGGTGGCCCGCAAACGACGGGCCGAGGTCATCGTGCTGGCCATTCCGTCGGCGACGACCTCACAGCTCTACCGCATCGTCAATCTGTGCCAGGCGGCGGGCCTGCCGCTCAAGTCGGTGCCCAGTTTCTGGGAAATCATGGAGAGCGAGAAACCCGGCATCCGGCGGGTCGAGGATTTCAGCACCACCAGCCTGCTGCAGCGGCGGCCGGTGACCGGCGATGTCAGCGTGATCCGCGAGCTGCTGCACGGCAAGCGGGTGTTGGTGACGGGGGCGGCGGGCAGCATCGGGTCCGAGCTGTGCCGGCAGATCGCCGAGAGCGGGGCGGCCCATCTGGCCTGTCTGGACAAGGACGAAAACGGGCTGTTCCGCATTGAACGCGAGCTGCGGGACCACGGGACGGAAACCGAGTTCTCGTTCCTGCTGGGCGATGTGAAGAATCCGCGGCGGCTGGAACATTTCTTCACTGTCGCCAAGCCCGAGATCGTTTTCCACGCCGCCGCCTACAAGCACGTGCCCATCCTGCAGTTCCATCCGGAAGAGGCGGTGCTCAACAACGTGTTCGGCACGCGGCAACTGGCGGACATGGCCCTGCGCCATGATGTCGAGCGCTTCGTGATGATCTCGACCGACAAGTCGGTCAACCCGACCAACGTCATGGGCGCCAGCAAGCAGATCGCCGAGAAGACGATTCTCACACGGCAGGTGCGCGAGGGTGATCACACCTGCTTTTCGATCATCCGCTTCGGCAATGTGCTGGGCTCGGCCGGCAGCGTGGTCGAGATGTTCCACAAGCAGATCAAGCAGGGCGGGCCGGTCACCGTGACGCATCCGGACATGGAGCGCTTCTTCATGACCATCGCCGAGGCTGTGCAACTGGTGTTGTTCGCGGCGGCCATGGGCCAGGGTGGTGACGTGTTCATTCTGGAGATGGGGGCCTCGGTCAAGATCGACGAACTGGCGCGGCAGATGATCCGGCTCTCGGGGTTGACCCCGGATGTGGACATTCCCATCAAGTACACGGGGCTGCGGCCCGGTGAGAAGCTGTATGAAGAGCTGTGGGCCGAGGGTGAAGAGCCGGACCAGACCGAGAACGCGGGCATTCTGCGGGCGCGGCGGCAGGCCGTGGATGGAGCCGAGGTCGAGGCGGGGGTGGCCCGGTTGATCACCGCGGCGGAAAACGGCGCCCATGAGGATATCTGGCGGGAGTTGCTCGCCCTGGTACCGGATTTCCAGGGCAAGACCGGTCTGGCGGCCGAAACGCCACCGGAAGACCCGCGCTCAGCGATCCAGGATGGATAGGGGCCGAATAACAGTCAATTTCGCCCGCTAATCGCCGAAAACCCTTGCAGAAGACCACTCATTCTTCTATATTCCGTCCGGCTGACCGGGCCGGGGCTGTCCCTGATCCGGTTTTCAGTCTGCACTCTAGTGCGGGTCGACGCCAAGGTTTTGCGCCTGTTTGGGGACGATTTCGTGTCCCGGGCCGGAACCGTGTTTCCGCCGCCACCCTGGTGAACGCCAGTCTTTTGACAGGGTTTCGGCGGTCGACCTGCGGCCATCGTGACGCAAACGCGTGACGTGTATTTGGAGGTTCTCGACGATGGCACTCACCAAGGAACAAAAAGACCAGGTAATCGGAAAGTTCAAGAAGCATGATGGGGACTCGGGCTCGCCCGAAGTTCAGATCGCCCTGCTGACCGAACGGATCAACACCCTCAGTGGCCACTTCAAGATGCACAAGGCGGATCACCATTCCCGCCGCGGGCTGCTGAAGATGGTCGGCCAGCGCAAACGTCTGCTGGCCTATCTGAAGCGCAAGGACCTTGAAGGCTATCGCAGCCTGATCAAGGAACTGGGCCTTCGCGGTTAATGATCCTGTTGGGACATCCGTCCACATGATTACTGGTGATCGGTCGCGGTGCACGCGGCCGTTCGCTGTATTTGCCGGACGGGTGGTCGGGCAGGGCTTCCGGGCTCGCCGTTACCTGAACGCAAGCGGTTGGAAGAGTTAATTGAAAGGGCACATGGTGTGTCCCAAGCAGTCGGCAGTGTTTGCGGAATAGGCAGCCCGCTGCCTCCAAGTTGGAAGGAAGAGAAGAAAATGAGTAAGCAAACAGTCAGCATGGAAATGAACGGTACCACGTTCAGCCTCGAGACCGGCCGCATGGCCAAGCAGGCCAACGGATCGTGCATCGTGCGCATGGGTGACACCATGAGCCTGATGACCGTCACGGCCAGCCCCAAGCCCAGCGACCGGGACTTTCTGCCCCTGTTCGTGGAGTACCGCAACAAGACCTACGCCGCCGGCAAGATCCCCGGTGGCTTCTTCAAGCGCGAAGCCCGTCCCACCGAGCGTGAGACGTTGACCTGCCGCCTGATCGACCGGCCCCTGCGCCCGTTGTTCCCGGACGGCTTCCGGCACGAGACCCAGATCGTCGCCTTCATCATCAGCGCTGACACGGATTTCCATGCCGACACCCTGAGCATCACCGGCGCCTCGATGGCGCTGGCGCTGAGCGACGTGCCGTTCCACGAGATCGTCTCGGGCGTGCGCGTGGCCGACGTCGAGGGCGAATTCATCGCCAACCCGACCTTCGAGCAACTCGAAGAGTCGACCATGGACCTGATTGTCGCCGGTACCGACGACGTGGTCTGCATGATCGAGGGCGAGTGCCTGGAAGTGCCCGAGGATCGTCTGCTGGACGCCATCGAGTTCGCCCACACCTGGATCAAGAAGCTGAACAACCTGCAGCGCGAGCTGCTGGCGAAGGCCGACAACAAGCTGACCAAGTGGGATTACACCCCGCCCGAGGGTGTCAGCGCCGAGGTCAGCGACAAGGTCAAGGAACTGATCCTGCCCGAGCTGAAGCAGGCCATCGTGGTCAAGGGCAAGGCGGACCGCAGCGCGGCCCTGAAGGCTTGCAAGGAAAAGGTTGTCGCAGCGTTCACCGATGCCGACGGCAACGTCGACGATACCGCCAAGGCGGCGCTGGCCAAGCTCGAGAAGGCCACCATGCGCGAAATGATCCTCAGCGAGGGCAAGCGCACCGATGGCCGCGACCTGACGACGGTCCGGCCCATCACCATCGAGACCGGCGTGCTGCCGCGTGCGCACGGTTCCTGCCTGTTCACCCGTGGCGAGACCCAGAGCCTGGGCACCGTCACCCTGGGCAGCAAGCAGGCCGAGCAGCGCGTCGAGCCCCTGAACGGCGAGCAGTACTGGTCCAAGTACTACCTGCACTA
>JAJRWA010000247.1 GCA_024277025.1 Candidatus Krumholzibacteriota bacterium
CCGTCATCGATGCCCAGGACGCGGGCGCCGTGCCGGCGCAGCAGGGCGCCGGCTGCCCAGCCACTGCGCGCCAGTCCCACCACCCAACAGGTCTTGTCCCGCACGTCCAAGGTCTTCTCTTTCTACTGCAGTTTGATCGACGACATGCCCAGCAGCAGCAGCAGGATGCCGATGATCCAGAAGCGCACCACGACCTGGGTTTCCGACCATCCGGTCAATTCAAAGTGATGGTGCAGGGGCGCCATCCGGAACAGGCGCTTGCCGCCGCTGCGGCGAAACCACATGACCTGGGCCATGACCGACAACGCCTCGACGACGAACATGCCGCCGATGACCACCAGCAGGAATTCCTTCTTCACCAGGATGGCCACCGTGCCCAGGGCCCCGCCCAGAGCCAGGCTGCCGGTGTCGCCCATGAAGATCCGGGCCGGATGGGCGTTGAACCACAGAAAGCCGATGCCCGCGCCGACCACCGCCGCGCAGTACACCGTCAATTCGCCCGCCTCCGGCAGGTTCAGCATGTTCAGGTAGTCGGCGAAGATCGCGTGACCGGTCAGGTACGAGATCACCCCGTAGCCCGCGAAAGCCAGCGCGCTCAGCCCGATGGCCAGGCCGTCCAGACCGTCGGCCAGGTTCACGGCGTTGCTCGTGCCGGTGACCACCAGCACCACCAGCGGGATATAGAACCAGCCCCAGTTGATCAGCACGTCCTTCAGGAAAGGCACGCTGGTGCGGGTCACCAGTTCACCCTCACCGCCCCCGAAGTACAGGGCGCTGCCCAGCAGCAGGCCGTAGCTCACCTGACCGACCAGCTTGAAGCGCCCGATCATGCCCTTGGGCCGTTTCTTGACCACCTTCAGGTAGTCGTCGACAAAACCGATGATGCCCATCCAGATCGTGCCCAGCAGCGCCAGCAGCACGAAACGGTTGCTCATGTCGGCCCACAACACGGTCGGGATCACGATGGCCGCCAGCACCAGCACGCCACCCATGGTCGGGGTGCCGGCTTTCTTCTGGTGATGCTCCGGACCGTCCGAGTCGATGGTCTCGCCGATCTGCATGCGCTCCAGCCAGCGGATTACCCAGCCGCCGAACAGGAAGCAGATCAGCAGGGCGGTGACCGTCGCGTAGGCCGAACGGAAGGTGATGTACTTGAAAACGTTGAATATGGCGTAGTGCTGACTCAACGGATACAGCAGGTGATAGAACATGGCCTCCAGCCTCAGCTTTGGGTCTCGGGGTCGCCGCTGAACGCGGTGGCCAGCAATGGGATGATCTCTTCCATGGTCGCGCTGCGCGACCCCTTGATCAGGATGCGATCGCCCGGACGGGTGCGCGTGCCCAGCCAGCGGGCGGCTTCGTCCACTGCCGCGCAATAATGGCCGCCGCCGCCCTCGGCGTCAAAACCGGCGCTCAGCGGGCGGGCGGCCGTGCCCACGGCCACCAGGATGTCCAGATCCGACGCCGCCAGTTGGCGACCGGTCTCGCGGTGGATCTCGTCGGCGTCCTCACCCAGTTCGGCCATGTGCCCGAGCACGGCAAAAGTGCGCGTCGACTCGCTGCCCTCGTCCAGCGAAAGCAGGGCCGCCACGGCCGCGATCATACTGGCCGGATTGGCGTTGTACGCATCATCGAGCACCACCCGGCCACCGATTTCCAGCACCACGCCACGGTGCGGACTGCCCGCGAATTTCGCCAGGCCGGCGCGTATTTCCTGGTCACCGGCGCCCAGGGCGCGCGCCGCCAGAATCGCCGCCGCCAGATTGCCGGCGTTGTGCCGGCCGGGCAGCGGTACCGGCCACGACTGGCCGACCAGTTGCAGGGTCGGCTGGCCAGCGACGACGGCCGCGGACCAGATATGATCAGCTGCGTCCAGGCCCAGCGACACCACCGGGCACCGGGCCCGCGCCTGCCACTCGGCAAAGCCCGGACTGTCAGCGTTGAGCACCGCCACGCCGTCGGCAGGCAGGTGGTCCAGCAGTTCGCCCTTGCCCTCGATGATCGCCGCCAGCGAACCGAACTCGGCCAGATGGGCCGGCGAGGCGTTGGTGATCACGCCCACCGAGGGCGCGGCCAGGCCAGCCAGGAAATCGATCTCGCCCACCGCCGATGCGCCCATTTCGATGACTGCGAAACGATGCTGCGGCCGCAACGCCAACAGAGTCAGTGGCAGGCCGAGAAAATTGTTGAAGTTGCCGGCGGTGGCCAGTGTCGGGCCCGCACCAGTCAGCGCCGCGGCCAGAAAATCCTTGGTCGTGGTCTTGCCGTTGGTGCCGGTGACCGCCACAACGCCGGCGGGCATGGCCGCGCGCCAGAGGCGAGCCAACTCGGCCAGAGCCCGCTGGGGATCCCGGCAGACGAGCACACCGCTGCCGGGCACACCGGCCACCGCACACAAGGGGTCGTCGCCGTCGGTGGCATCGGTCAGCACCCAGCCGCCGACGCTCAGCCAATCGGCCGCGAACTGCCGGCCGTGGACATGTTCACCCGGCAGGGCGACAAAGAGTTCGCCGGTTGCAAGCTGCCGCGAGTCCACCCGGGCGCCAAGAAAAGCCGCCTTGGTCTCGGTCGCGGCCACAGCCGGGTTACGGACAGCCATGGCGCCGCCGGCCGGCAGCAGGACGGCCGCCAGCAGTCCGGCCCGGTCCAGGGCCGCAATGGCTTCGCTGAGCGGAAAATCCTGCCAGTTTGGGGACTGGGTCATGTTGGCTCCGCTCCCGTTTGGGCCGCCACCCAGTCGCGCACCAGTTGCCGATCGTCCAGCGGCAGCACCTGGTCGCCGACCAGTTGGTAGTCCTCGTGCCCCTTGCCGGCGATGACGACGATGTCACCGGGCCGCGCCGCCGTCAGGGCCGCCGCGATCGCCGCGGCCCGGTCGACAACGACCTCGTGCCCGGCAGCCCGCGCTGCGGTCACCGCCTCGTAGCCGTCCGCTATCTCGGCGCAGATGGCTGCCGGGTCCTCCCCGCGCGGGTTGTCCGAAGTGATCCAGACGCGGTCACTCTGCAGGGCAGCGACGCCGGCCATCAAGGGGCGTTTGCCCCGGTCCCGATCGCCGCCGCAGCCGAAGACCAGCAGCAGGCGGCCGCTCCCCAGTTCGTCGCACGCGGTCAGCACCGCGGCCAATGCGTCGTGGGTATGGGCGTAGTCGACCACCGCGATCGCTCCGTTGGGCAGGGCGAAGCGCTCCAGGCGTCCGGGCACCTGCGCCACCTTCGTCAGGGCGTCCGTGCAGTCGTCCGGCGCCAGCCCCAGGGCCAGTCCCGCCGCCAGGGCCGCTGTCAGATTCTCCACATTGAAGCGCCCCACCAACGGGCTGGCCAGCGACAGCTCGGCACCCCGCCACAGCAACTGCAACCGGGTACCGGTCAGTGCCAGTTCCGCCTCGGCAACCTTCAGGTCCGCTTCGACTTCCAGTCCGGGCCGCGCGCAGAACCGCAACACCTGATGGTCGCCGGTGGCCAGTCCGTTCAGCGCCTCGTCGCCCGCGTTCAGTACGAGCGTCCCGGGCTGTCGGCCGGTCTGCAGGTAGTCCATGATCCCGGCCTTGGCCGCCAGGTAATCCGCCAGATCGGCGTGGTAGTCCAGATGGTCGCGCCCCAGATTGGTCATCACCGCGACGTCCAGTTCCAGGCCCGCGGTGCGCTGCTGCACCAGGGCGTGGGACGACAGTTCCATGGCCACGCTGCGGCAGCCATTGGCGGTCATCCGGTCCAGATACCCGTAGAAGACCGGACCGGCAGGCGTCGTCAGCGGGGCCGGTTCCCGGGTGCGGCCGTCGTCGTACCGGATCGTGCCCAGCAGTCCGCACGGGCCGTGCAGCCGGCCCAGCATGGACTGCAGCAAGAATGCTGTCGTGGTCTTGCCGTTGGTGCCGGTGACCGCGGCAGTCCACAACTGCCGGTCCGGTTCGCCGTGCAGCGCGCGCGCCACCAGAGCGGGCACCGGCCGGGTTTCGGCGCAGCGCACGACCGTCGCGCCGCGCGGCACTTCGCCGGTAAATGAACTTTCAATCACGAGCGCCGCCGCGCCCGCCGCGACCGCGGCGGCGAGATACTCGTGGCCATCGGCCGCCGTCCCGCGCACCGCCACGAAGAGCACGCCCGGCCCGGCGGCCCGGCTGTCGCTGGTCACACCCGCCACAAGCAACGAGGGGTCGCCCGTCAGGACGCCCCCCGTCAGCAACGGGACCAGTTGTCCCAGCGGCAGCGCCATCAGAACCCACTCCCCTGCATGACCACCGTCACCGCGTCACAGCCCAGGGCATTGCCCGCACGCACGGTCTGGCGCACGGCATAACCCACACCTTCCACCACGACCGGGATGCGCAGCCGGGCCGCCAGTCCGCGCACCTGCCGATTGCTCAGGCCGGTGAAATCCGGACACAGACCGGCTGTGGCCGTCGCGGTTGCCGCCGCCCGGTCAGCCACCGTCAGCGTCACTACCGTGCCGGGCCGGCAGCGCGTGCCCGCGGCGGGCACCTGCTGCACAACCTGACCCTGTTTCTCGCCACCGGCCACCAGCAGTCCCTGCTGGGCCAGCCGTTCGACCGCGTTGCTCACCGCCAGATAGATCACGTCAGGAACCTTGACCAGGGTGCCCGGATCCGGCTGCGTGAAGGGCGCCGTGCGCGGGCCCGGCACATCGGTCAGCCAAGCGGTCGAACGGCGGATGTCGCAGACCACGGACCTGAACAGGGGCGCCGCGCTGGCGGCGGCGTAGTGGTAGCTGCCGCTTGGTTCGTCGATCACCGTCAGGATCACCAGGCGCGGATCCGCCAGGGGCACCATGCCGCCGAAACTCGCCACATATTTGCCCGCGGTGAAGGTCTTGCCGTCGAGGCTCTTCTGGGCCGTGCCGGTCTTGCCCCCGGCGTCGATCCAGTCCAGCCGGGCCGCCCGGCCCGTACCTTCACGGATCACCCTCCCCATCGCCTCCCGCAGCACCGCCGCCAGAGGCGGGGCCATCACCCGGCGCATGGCCACCGGGGGGACCTCCTGGATGACCTCGCCCCTGGCGCTGCGGATCTCCTTGACCAGCCTCGGCGCGTAGAGCGTGCCGCCGTTGGCCACGCTGCACAGGGCCAGACCCAGTTGCAGCGACGTCACGGCGACTTCCTGCCCGATGGCGATCGTCTGCTGGGAACGACCGGACCACTCGGCCGGCGGCGCCAGCAGCCCCCGGGGCTGGGACGGATACTCGAGGGTCGTCCCCTGTCCGAAGCCGTAGCTCGTCAGATCCCGATACAGTTCTTCCGGCCGCAGGTTGGCCGACGCCTTGGCGAAGTAGACATTGCTCGACTTGGCGAAGGCCTGCATCAGGTTCAGATCGCCGTAGTCGTGACCGGCGTCGTTGCGCACATAGATCTTCTCGCCCGAGTTGTTGTCGCAGTCGAAAACCGTCTGCGTATCGACGGCGCTGTTGTGCAGCAGCGAGGCCGCCGAGAAGACCTTGAACACCGAACCCGGCTCGAAGATCGTGGTGAAGTTCCGGTTCTGCCATTCCCGCGGGTCCGGATGGCTGCGGGCGCGCGTGTCCATCAGGGGCCAGCTGGCCGCCGCCAGGATGTCGCCGGTCCGCGGATCCAGAATCAGCACCGACCCGCCGACCGCCCCGCAGTCGCGCACCGCCTGGCCCAGTCGGTCCTCGCAAATCGTCTGCAGATCCGTATCCAGGGTCAGCACCAGGCTCTGGCCGTGCACCGGCGCCTCCAGCACGACCTTGCCCAGCTTGCGGCTGCTTAATCCGGTCTGGATTTCGCGCGCGCGGCCCGGCGTGCCGGAAAGGTAGTTGTTCAGACTGTACTCGCAGCCGGTGCTGACATCCTGCCGGGGGTCCTTGCGGTAGAACCCGATCAGCGAGGCGCCCACCCCGTCGGCCGGATAGATGCGGGCGTGATTGTCTTCGAAGGTGATCGCCTGCTGGCCGTGACTCTTGAGGTAGGCCTCCTGTTCGACCGTAAGCACGACATCCCTGGCCAGCACCACGTGGGAGCGCTGATTCCCGCGCAGCTTGCGCCGAACCTGGGCCGCCGACTGGTCCAGCACCGAAGCCAGAACCTCGCACAGCGCCGCCTCGTCCTTGACCAGCTTCTTGGCGACCCCGATCTGCCAGGTGGTGACGGAAAGGGCCAGGGGGCGACCATCACGGTCATAGAGGTTGCCTCGCTCCGCGTTGAGGGCCACCTCTTTGCCCCACTGGCCCTCGGCCCGGGCCTCGTACTCGGCGTGCATGAAGATCTGCAATTGCACGACGCGGGCCGCCAGCACCAGGCCCGCGGCCACAATCACCAAGCGCAACACCATGAAGCGGCCGTTGACTTTCTGGCGCTCCTGCTGCTGTGCGCGCATCAATCGCTGCCCAGGCGGCGCGGCGACAGCGAAACCATCGAACCGGACATGAACGCGGGCGCGGGCGCGGCCTGAGCGGCGTCCGCGCCACCCACATTGTCCAGCAGCCGGCGCCAGGCACTGGTTTTCTCGGCCGCCGACGGCAGTTGCACCAGAACCAGATCCGGATCCTCGGCCACGATGAGACCGGTCTCGCGGCGGGCCCGTTCGATGATCACCGCCGGCGCGGTGGCCTTGTTCCAGGCGGTCAGCAATTGGGCCGAGCCGGCCTCCAAGAACTCACGGCGACCCTCCAGGCGCGCGATCTCGGCCCGCAGGCCGACCACACGATTGCTGATGTAGACCGAACCGGCCAGCATGACCGCGAACAGCACACCGACAACCACGGTGACCAGGAATCCACGCCCGCCCACGGCGCGCCGATGGGCCATGGCGCCGCTTCGGGGACGCATCTGCCGGGGCGCCGTCTCAAGTCTGGTTTTCCACATGAATCAATCCATTTCCTGGCGATGGCTAAAGTCGGCGTGCGGCGCGCAGGCGCGCACTGCGGGAACGTTTGTTGGTTGCTTCTTCCTCCGGGCCGGCGACAACGGCCTTGCGGGTCAGGGGTTTCAGGGTGCGCTGATGTCCGCAAACACAGGCGGGCAGTTCGGGCGGGCACAGACAATCCCGTTTCTCCCGATCGATGAACTGTTTGACCAGGCGGTCCTCCAGCGAGTGATAACTGATGACGACCAGAACCCCGTTGGGCCGCAGCACTTGCGGCAACTTGGCCAGCACCTCGCTCAGGGCCGCCAATTCGTCGTTGACCGCGATGCGCAGGGCCTGAAAGACCCGACTGAGCACCGGCTGATACTTCACGCTGCGCGGCAGCGTCCCGCGCACCAGTTCCTTCAATTCGGTCGTCGTGGTGACCGGCGCCGTGGCGCGGGCCTGGACGATGGCGCGGGCAATGCGGCGACTGCCCCGTTCCTCGCCCCAGCGCCAGATCAGGTCCGCGATTTCCTCTTCGGACAGCTCGCGCAGCAGGTCGGCCGCCGTCCGGCCCCGGGTCTGGTCGAAGCGCAGGTCCAGCGGACCGTCCATGCGGTAGCTGAATCCCTTGGCCGCGTCGTCCAGTTGGAACGAACTGACGCCCAGATCCAACAGCACGCCGTCCACCTGGTCCCAGGTGGCGGCGCTCAAAGCCCGGTCGATGTGCCGAAAGGAGATATTCTGGCAGTGCAGCCCGCTGTGGGCGGCCGCCAGTTCGTTGCAGGCGGCAAAGGCCACCGCGTCCAGATCCAGCCCCAGCACCTCGGCGCCCGTCTCGAGCATGGCCAGGCTGTGACCGCCGAAACCGAACGTCCAGTCCACGATGCGCCGCCCCGGCCCCGGTTCCAGAAAACCGAGCGTCTCGGCCTTGAGTACCGGAACGTGAGGCGCGCTGGTCATGGCCGGCTGGCGACGGACACCCCGCCGAGCAGACGCCAGTTCGCTGGCTCGCTGCCGGCCGGCCCCAATTCGCGGTCCCAGTCTTCCATGACCAGGATCGCCTTCAGGTAATCACTCCAGTCCTTGAGGTAGAGTCGGTGGTCGAAGTCGCGCAGGCGGCGGTGCCAGCAAATGAGGTCGCTGGTCGCCCGAAAATCCAGATGGGCCAGCCCGCTGCCGTCCAGTTCGATGCGCAGGCCGCGGCTGACCAGATGCGGCGTGACCCGCGCGACCAGCCGGGCCATTCCCTGGCGGTCGAGAGTCCCCGAGAGAGAGACCCGGACAGTTCTTTCTTTCTGGCTCAGCCGGATCTGCAGGTGATCCGGCTGAGCCGATGTCGTTTCGGCAGGAACGAACTGTCGGGTCAACTCTCTCGGCATGCGGGCTCCTTCCCTGGTCTGCCCCTCCGTGGGCACACTCCCCTTGCAGGGCATCCTGTATCTCTTTACCGCGGTTGGGCTGCCGGGCGAGCGCCGATCCTTCAGCGCTCCGCCTGCCCGGCTTGTTCCGGCTGGCATCCGTGCCCCCGGCTATCGTTCCGCTCGGCATCCTTGCCTAGCGGAAGAATTCGTCATTGTAGGCTTCATCGCCATCGGTCTCGGCGTTGAACGCCTCGAGGGCGGCGGGATCCCACAGTCCCATGTAGTTCCCCATGCCCACGATCGTGATCTTTTTGGCGATCCCGAACTCGGCCAGGATCTCGTGGCTGACCGCGACGCGCCCCTGGCTGTCCGGCTCGACCACCTTGCTGCCGGTACTCATCCGGCGCAGATAGGCGCGCAGTTTAGGACCAGGCTCGCCCTGGCGCAGCCGATTGAAGTTGGCCAGCCACACACTGTGGGGCAGCAGGCTCAGGCTGCCGTCGGCACCCTTGCTGACCACGAACTTCTCTTCTTCCGGGCCGCTGCCCCCCCGCAGAAACTTGAAGGGCAGATTGAACCGCCCCTTGGCATCCACGGCACGGGTATGGGACCCGTGAAAGGCGAATGCCGATTCTGGTAAGGGATTGCTGCCGGGATGGTCGTTCATGTTCCTCTTTGGCGGCGCGGGTTCAAAACGGTCCTGCCGGAGGCTCTGCTGTTCCTATGGGAGGGGATAATGGCGGGCTGACGTCGCATCCTTGCTGTTTCAGGCCGTTCCTTCGGCCACCCGCCATTATACTGGGTTTCCCCTAATTTTCCCCACTAATCACCTTTGAGCCCCACTGATCACCACCGGAGAATAGCTCTTCACCACCGGGGTGTCAATGCCCTTTTGAAAGTTTTTTAGGTTTGGTAAACTACTGATATCGGCTGGTAAACGGGGTTTTGGGGCGATTTTCGCCTTATTTTTGTGTTTTGATCTGTAATTATTTTGACCGGGATAGTGATCGTTCTGACGTGTCTGATTGCGTGGATATGCGAAAACCCCACCCATGTGCAGGGTTCAGATCTGCCCACAGGGTTTCCAGCCCTGCCCCTATTCCTCCCCCACCATCCGCCCATGCCGTCCCAGTAGCATCCCGCGCAAGGACATCCCAGTCACCCGGCGAAACCGCGCCAGCATAACGAAGCTGCCGCACGCATAGGCAATGGTACTGGACCAGGCGGCGCCCACCGCTCCATAGCGGGGAATAAGCTGCACGCCGATGATCACATTGACGACCACTGTCAGCGCGCTGGCCTGGGTGTTCCAGTGGGGCTTGCCGCGTCCGATAAAATCGCCAGCCAGCACGGCCCCCGGCGCGAACACGACGATGCCCGGCAGCAGCGCCCGAAAAGCGGCGGCGGCCGGCAGGTACTCCCCGCCCGCGAACAAGCCCAGCAAAGGTTCGACCAGGAAAATCAACGGCACACCCGCCGCTACGGTCACCAGAATACCCAACCGCACGGCGCGCGCCGCGGTCCGGTCCCGCTCCGGATCCGAAGCGTGGGCGGCCGAACTGTGCACCAGCAGCGGCGTCAGCGCGCCCGGCAGCAGCCACAGCATCTCACCCAGATAGACGGCGATCGAGTAGATGCCCACCTCGGCCGCCCCGCGGAAGTGTTCCAGCAGGCCCTGGTCCAGGCGCAGCAACAGAAAGTACGCCACCGCGGAAATCTGGCCCAGCCAGCCGTGGCGCAGGTTGTAGACGATCAACGCGCCCAGGCTGCGTTCGTCCAGGTCGTCCGGCACGTCCTCCGGGCTGATGGCCACCGCGTCGTCCGGTCCGCCGGCCGGCGCCAAAGGCTTGCCGCGCCTGATTTCGCGCACCAGGATCACCAGCAGCATTAGCATGCCGCCGAACTGGGCCAGGGCCAGGGCGCCCACGGCCCACTCGAAACTCAGCGCGCCGAACAGCACCAGCAAACCGACCAGCACCAGATGGCCCGTGGCCCGCCAGCCGTTGACCGCCGCGCCGATCACCAGGCGGCCGCGCGCCAGCAGATCGTACGACCAGGTCTCGAAGCCCAGGATGCCGATGGCCGCCACGGCCGCCACATAGCCCAACCCCGCGGACCAGCCCAGGCGGGCCGACAGCACCTGCCGCCACTGTCCGTAGTCCGTGGCCCGGGCCAGCAGCAGCAGCACACCCACCATGATGCCCACCCAGATCATCTGGGCCGCAAACATCCGGGCCGGCCTGATTTTGCCTTGGCGCAGGGGCGGCACCGCGGCCAGGCCCATGCCCCCGCCCAGCAGCGAGGCCAGCAGCATGGCCAGCGCCACGGTCAGGCTGTAGTGGCCCTGCCCCTCCGGCCCCAGCACGTGGGCCACCATCATGACCACCACCGCGTTGGCCAGCACCTGCCACACGCGGCTGAAGAGAATCCGGCTGCCGGCACCGATCAGTCTCATGCCGGACCGCCCTGGCGCGGCTTGCCCGTGGCGCCGTCGTGCCAGCGCCGCTGCGTCCGCTGCCCCAGGCTCTGAACCAACTGGCCGCCCCGGCGCAACAGCCTGAGCGGTGACGTGTCCGCCACATAGAAACCGCGCGTCATCAACTCGGCACCGAAGTATCGTTTGAAACCGGCCAGGGAATTGACGCCGCCGCTGGCGCCGAAATCCAGCCATTGGGCCCCGCGCCGGCAGGCCTCGACCAGGTCACCCCAGAAGCACAGCGTGGCCGGAAAATGAGTGCGGGCCAAGGCGGGATCGGTCACGCCGTTCCAGGCAAGAACGCGCTCACCCTGGTGCAGGCACAGGTGGCCGCCGATGACCGCTCCGTCCAGGCGCACGCAGGTGAAGAAGACCCGGTCGGCGGGATCGCGCAGCAGACCCTGCAGCAAGCCCAGCGGCGTGGGCACCACGCCCCAGTTGGCACAGGCCGCCGCGTAGATCCCGTAGTATTCAGCCAGCAGGTCCGCGTCAGTGGTGACGAAGACCTCGGCCCCGCGCCGCAGGCCGCGGTTGCGCTCGTTGCGCTTGTTCATCACCAGGCGTTCGCGCTCGACCACCCCGATGCCGCCGGCCAGCGAGACCATGGCCGTGGGCGAATCCTGGCGCCGCCACTCGGGCCGATCGGCCAGCAGGTGCCCGTACATTTTCTCGCTCAGGGGATTGAGCGCGATCGCGGCCGAGGCCAACCCGCCGGGACGCGCGGCCAGCAAACGGTCCACCAGAGAGTTGAACAACTCATCCTGCCTGGCCGGGCCCAGTTCCGGGTGCAGCAGCGGCCCGCCGCTCGTGCCTTCGACACTGCTTTCCAGGCGCCGCACCGCCAGCAGCCCGCCCAGCCGCCGGACCGGCGCCGCCGCCACGGCCGCCAGACCGGCCACCAGCTTGCCGTCCTGGCGCGCGCTCAGCCACAGCTGACGCGCACCGGGCCGGTGGGCGCAGACGGTATCCTGCCAATGTCTGGTGTGGGAATAGTCGGCTGCCTGACAGGCGGCCAACAGCTCCGGCCAGTCGGCCGGAGCTGTGGTGGCCGCCTCAATCGCCACGCCGGAGTCAAGCTCTCCGGTCATCGCACCACGGCGAGGGTCAGCGTCCAGATTCGTTCGCCGGCCACGACCCGCACCGCGTACAGGCCAGAGGCGACATCGACACCCGTGCGCGTGGTCCCCACCCAGAAGCCGGTTTCCGGCGTCACGCGGTCGTCGGCATAGACCAACTGGCCGTCCAGATTGTAGATCTCCACGCGGGCGGTGCTCTCGCCGATCAGGCCACCGAGTTTCAGACCGCCGCCGCTGACCTCCCCGGTGAACGGATTGGGATACAGGAAGGGCTTGTTCTCGGCCACTTCGCCACCGCCGCCGCCGCTGCCGCCGACCGTGATCAGGCTGACACCCTGGTCCGCGCTGACCAGGATCTGTTTGCCGTCGGCGCTGGCGGTGATCTTGCGGTACTGGTTGCCCGGCAGCGGCGCAATCACGTTGGGCGAATAAAGCGTGCCGTAGACCGGATTGCCGAAGTAGTTGGCCAGATCAATATAGGCATCAACGGCCACGTCCTGCCCGCTCCCCCGCACCCGATTGACTCCCTTGGCCGTCGCCACCCAGATATGCCCGTTGGCGTCCCGGGTGATATCGGCCACGTTGCCGCTGATCAGCCCTTCGAACAGGGGACTGGTCTTTTCGGGGACGCTGCTCAGCAGGGTGGCCTCGCGCGTCTGCTCGTCGTAGCTGAACTGCACCAGGCCGTTGCCGCCGGCCCAGATGCTGCCGTCGGTACCCACGGCCAGACCGAAGGCCACACGCAGATCGAGCTGGCTGCCGAAGATGCCGGTCAGCGGCTCGTCCCACCGGTCGTCGCTCTGGTCCAGCCAGGTCAGCGGATCGTCCGGGCCCGCCTGATCGCCGTTGATGTCCCAACGCACCAGGCCCACGGCCTCGACCGCGAACCAGACCACGTCCCGCCGCTGCACCACCGCGTCCCACACCGTCGGCCCTTCGCCCAGGCCGCCGGTGCGCGGCAACACCATCCAATTGCCCGCATCGGCCCAGTTGTCCGGGTCGACCAGGATTTCGACCTTTTCGGTATTCGACCAGTCGTGCACCGTGATCACCTGGCCGTCCGGATGCACGACGACGTTGACGACGGCCTTGCCCTGCAGGCCGCTGTTGGTCGGATTGATCAGGTCGGTCACCCCGGTGGCCGGATCAGTCCGCGCCAGGCCCGTGCCCGCGTACAGGCCGGTCCAGACGACGCCGTCCGGGCCGGTCGCCATGCTCAGAATGATGCCCTCGGAGAGGCGGTCCCCTTCATTTTCGGCCGTCGGCGCCTGGTAGCGCAGATGATCCCACGCGCCGTTGTGGCGCGAGCTGACCACCGACTGCCAGGCCTGGCCACCGACATAGGGATCCCCGCCGCTGAAGGTTATCCCGGCGGCGCTCAGCACCTGCGAGGCGTCCGTTTCAAATATATCGAAGCTCGTACCGCCGCCCAGGCGCCCGATATAAGCGGGCCGAACCACGAACTCGCTGCCGGAGCCGCCGCCCAGCAGGCCGCCGATCCAGAAACGCGAGCCGGCATGAATGGCGCTGGTAATGCCAACTGGCCTGGACAGGACCTGCCAGGAAACCCCGTTGTAGACCCGCACCTGTGTGCCCAGCACATAGATCAAACCGTCGGCCGTGCTGAGCGCGAACGCAGCCGCCGTGTCCCCGCCGACCAGCGACCAGGATTCGCTGCCGGTATCCCAGCGGAAGACGCCTTCTTCTGTGCCCGCCAGCAACTGGCCATCGCTGTCCAGGGCCAGGTCGTGAATCTCCAGGCTGGTCAGGCCCGCGTTCTGATCGGTGAAGAAGTTGTTCGCGAAGCGTGAAATGCCGACCGGCGTGCCCACGAAAAGATCGCCGTCGAGCATCTGCACCGCCGTGACCGTGTTGGCGATCAGGCCGTCCTGTTCAGCGGTATACACCGCGCCGGACAGCCCATCGGTGATCACGCCGACCCCGTCACCGTCGGTGCCGTAATAGACCCGCTCGCTCGGGCCGATCAACGTGCCCGTCACCGCGTTGACATTCAGGCTGCTCAGGTTGCCGATGTACTGGCGGAACTGCCGGTTCCCGGCCACGTCATTGATCCGGGTCAGCCCCCCGCCCATGGTGGCGACCCAGACGTTGCGGCCGGTCCAGGCCAGGTCGGTGATGTTGTTGCCCGAAAGTTCGGAGCCTGAGGTCAGGCGCTCGTAGTTCGTCGGATCAGCCACATCCCAGAAGACCAGACCGCCGTTCTTCAGGCCGCCGATCACCAGCCCGTCGTGTTCCAGCAGCGCCGAGGTCTCCCGCGCCCGCAGCAGCTGTTCCATTTCCACGGTCTGGGCCACGGCGCCCGCGGCCAGCAGCAGCGCCACGGCGGCGACCGCCCAACGACCGCAGGACAAATACCTGGTGAAATACGTTTTGTCGGCCTTCATCGTCCAAGCCTTCCTCCGGATCGTGATCCGGATCTGGAATCACCGGCACCGCTCTACTCGGAGCCCGTTGCCGTCATTGATGCCTGTTCACCGGTCGCCTGACTCTCTTGACCCGCACCTGCTCCGGGAGCCTCGCCGGCCAGGACGCCAAAACCACCGGGATCCCGCCACAGCCTGGTCAGCGCCGCCAGGTTGCCCCGCTCGCCACCGGCCGCCCAACTCCCCGACAGGCCCGGCGCGCGGGGTTCGCTGCGCCAGAAGGCCAGCACATCGGCAGCCGTGCGCGGCGCGTCCACCCGCCCCATGGTCAGGGGCCGCGGACCGAATACCGAGAGCTGTCCGCGCAGCAGCGCGCCGGCCAATCGCCATTGCCAGGGCAGCGCCAGGACCTGGCCCGAGCTGTCCACCGCCACCTGCAAGACCGGCTCGTGCCCCCACAGGTCGCCGGCGACGACGCGCTCCCAGCGCGCCCGTCCGCGCGGCACCCGGGCCAGCCGCAGCCACAACCACGGCAAGAAGCCGACCACGCCGAGCGCCGCTCCCAGCACAACAGCCAGCAGGCGGCTGCCGATCACGCGCGCCGCCAGGCCATTGTCCCCGGACTGCACCGCGCTCAGTTCCGTGCCGAAAATTTCCGGCCGGGTACCGGCCGCCAGCAGCCACGCGTCGGCACCGTGCCAGCGCAGGCGCACCCGCAGCCGCCTGAGCGCCGCCAACAGGCGCCAGTCCTGATCGCTGTCCGGATCCCCGACCACGGGACTGTCCCAGAAAACAACCTGGGAAATCCGGTAACGCCGCACGACGGCCAGCATCTCGCTACGCTCACCCAGCCACGGCACCTCGCCGCCGGCCAGGGGCGGCAGGCCGCCGCCGGCCCCGGGATCAGCCACGTAGCCGGCCAGATCCACACCCTGACTCGTCAGATCCCGCGCCTGGTCCAGCCACACCTGCACCGAGCCGGGCGAACCGGCCAGCAGCGTGCGCTCGAGATTGAAATGTCCCTGCTCCAGGCGCAGCAGCAAGCGACGGAACACGCCCGCGCCCAGCCCCGTGGCGACCGCCAGCAGGGGCACGAACATCAGGAGCACGGCCCGGCTGATCACCTCCTGATGGCCCAGGTAGGTGCTGGCCAACAGCAGCACGCCAACCACGCCGATCTGGCGCAGATGTTCACTCAGCGGACGACCGCCACGCAACCCACCCGGACGATAGCGGCCCGTCAACAGGAAGGTGGCCGAAGCCAACAGCCACGAAAAAACCAGCAGCGGCACATACTCGCCCGGCCCATACAGAGTCTCGGCGAACAGACCACCCATCAGGCTGCGCAGCCCATAGGCCGCCCAGAAGGCCACCGTCAGGCCCGCCATGTCCAATAGCCATAGTACAAACATCAGCAGGGGATCGCGCCACTTCTTGAGCAGCCAGATCACGATCCCCCACTTCTCGTAGAAGGAGATCAGGCTGCCCAGATGGAGCCAGAAGCTGCGACTGAACTTGCGGGCCGCGCTGTCGCGGCGATGGCGGTGGATGAAGCGGGCGTCCGGCGTGTACTGCACTTCGTAGCCGGCCTGCCACATGCGGTAGCACCAGTCCACGTCCTCGAAGTAGAGAAAGAAGCGCTCATCCATGGGACCGGTGCGCGCGATGGCCGAAGCCCGGACCAGCAGGCAGCCGCCCAGCACCCAGTCCACCGGACGGCTGGACTGATGGTCGAAGTCCTGCATCAGGTGCCGGCGCACGGTCTCGCTGTTGGGAAAGATGCGGCCCAGGAAAGTGCGCCGCAGCAGCAGCGTCTTCAGGGTGTAGAACCGGCGGCACGAGTGCTGCAGCGAGCCGTCCTCGTTCAGCAGCTGGGGCCCGACCATCCCGGCCCGCGGGTGACGGTCCGCGAACTCCAGCAGCCTATCCAGCGCCCCGGGCTGCACCACGATATCCGGATTGAGAATCAGGTAGTAGTCGGCCTCGACCTCGGCCATGCCCACGTTGCAGCCCTTGGCGTAGCCCAGGTTCTCGTGCTTCAGCAGCCAGCGGCATTCGGGATAGCGGCGATGGACCGCGGCCAGACCCGGATCGCTCGAAGCATTGTCCACCACGACCACCCGGTGGTCGGCCGCCGGCGGATAGGTCGCCAGCGACTCGAGACAGCGGTCCAGGTCCGCGCTCGTGTTGTAGTGGATGATGACAATGCCGAGTTTCACGAATTCCCTTCTTGCGGTGCGCTACGGTATCCGGCGCAGCCGCAGGGCCCACACCATCCACATGGCCTCGATGATGATGCGGCGGCTCATCTTGGACACCCCGACCTGGCGGTCGACGAACATGATCGGAATCTCCCTGATACTCATGCCGCGCCGCCAGCAGTGGTAGTTCATCTCGATCTGGAACGAATAGCCGTCGCTCTTGATCCGGTCCAGGGGCAGTTGCTCCAGGGTCGAGCGCCGAAAGCACTTGAAGCCACCGGTGCAATCCTTGAGGCTCATGCCCGTGACGAAGGCCGCGTAACGATTGGCACCGACGCTGAGGATCAGGCGCTTGAGCGGCCAGTTGACCACCGTGATCCCGTGCAGGTAGCGGCTGCCGAGCACCAGATCGTTCTCCTCGATCCGGGCCAGGAATTCGCTCAGCGCCTCCGGGTCGTGGCTGAAGTCGGCATCCATCTCGAAGACGGCCTCGAAATCCGTGTTGGCCAGGATCCACTTGAAGGCCGCAATGTACGCCGCCCCCAGACCCTGCTTTTTTTCCCGCTCCAGAATCA
Source organism: Candidatus Krumholzibacteriota bacterium (assembly GCA_024277025.1). GTDB lineage: Bacteria > Krumholzibacteriota > Krumholzibacteriia > LZORAL124-64-63 > LZORAL124-64-63 > JAGRNP01. The sequence goes on from JAJRWA010000247.1 coordinate 16,898, forward strand.
GGATGCGGTCGCCGAAACCGGGCAATGCCTTGACGATGTCAGCCGTTCCGTCCGGTGAGTTGTCGTCAACGACCAGGACCGACAGGCGCTCGTCGCGCGCCAGCACCAGCGGGATCAGGCGGCCGACGTTCTCCGCTTCGTTGTACGTCGGTATGACGACCACGGCCTTCTGCAAATTCAGCGGGGGCGCCTGCGCCGTTTTCCGGTTAGACATCAGGGTTCTCGGCTCCACTTGTTTGAGGTCGCGGCCCTGGCCGCAACCGGGTCCACACCAGCGGGGTGATCAGCAGCAACAGGGCGAGAATCACGCCTATGACCGTCAGAGTCAATCCCTGGCGTACCGCCGGATCCGAGTAGTGGAAGCGCACCGTGTGCGGCCCGGCCTCCAGGGCCACCGCCCGGAGCACCAGATCGGCCGTCAACAGGGTCGCCGGCTCTCCGTCGACCGCGACCTGCCAGCCGGGCACCATCATGTCAGCTAGCAAGAGCAGGGCCGGAACCGGGCTGTTGACCTTCAGTTCCACCACATCCAGATCATCGACGATAAATTCGGGCCAAGGCAGTTCCGCCGCGGTACTTACCGGTGCCGGCACGGGCTCGCCGTCCAGATAGACCGTCTCGCGCACATCGATCTGGCCGCTGCTGATACCGTCCAAAAACGGACCCAGGGCGTCCTTTTCCGGCAACGCCGTGACGGGCAACCACTTGCTGACCAGACGGGCCCGCGGCAATGCCGCCCGGTTGCGATAGACGGCCGGCGGTCCGCTACTGATCGGCGTCGGATCAAGATCCAGGCCCAGGCTCCTGAGCACCTCGAGTTGGGCCGGCGCGAAAGCCTGTTCGAAGACCACCACGGCCCCCGCCAGCCAGTTGGCCAGTGGTCCGGATGGGCGGTCGCTGAACAGCCGCTTGCGGATCTGCTCGTACTGGGCCAGCTTCGCCGGATGATACCCGCCCAGCGAGCGGATCCCGTCAGCCAGCCACACATTCTGCCCGCCGTAGCTGCCCAGCGGCCAGATGCGGTCGTGCCCCACCGCCTTGGCGATCACCGCCGCCGCCGGTCCGGGCCCCGTGGCCTCGCGCGGCACGTACTGGACCACCAGCGGTCTCGCCGGCGCCAGGCGGGCCCCGCCGCGGCCATCACTGACGACCGACAGCAGATTCCTTTCCGGATGGATGATCAGCCGATCGACCGCCCCCAGGTCCAGCGCCACCAGGGCCACCAGCACCCAGGGCAACCCGCGGTGCCTGAACCCGGCGTGCTTCAGCGAATACCACAGCGCGCTGGCGGCCACCAGGCTCAGCAGGCCGATGCGCACTAGGCTGGCCTGGTGCAAAGCCCAGGCCTGATCCAGCAGCACCGGCGCCGCCTGCTTGCCGCCCTTGGCCGCCAGAGCCGTCAGTTGGGCCAGATACGACGACTTGAACAGGCCCGCGCCGCCCCCCAGCAGGCAAACCATTCCGATCAGGCCCAGGGCCGCCGGCAGCACCAGCGGTTTGCCGAAGGCAGGCTCTCCGTCCTGCCAGGCGGCCAGTGCCCGCGGGGCCAGCAAGGCCACACTGAAGGCCACCAGAATCAGGATCATCGAAGGCACGCGAAACTTGTTGAAGAACGGCAGATAGTCATAGAGGAAGGCGTAGAAACCCTGGCCAAAACTGGTCACGATCACCAGACCGACAAACACGGCCAGCGCCACCAGCAAAGGCCGAGTGCGGCGCCCCCAGGAAGCCACCGCCAGCAACAGCACCAGAAAACCCAGGTAGTTGGGATAGTCGTTGAACGGCATCAGCCCCAGGTACGTGGCCTTGCCGAAACCCGACGCCGCCGGCAGCACCAGGGTGCCGAGCTCATCCGGCGCCAGGGACCAGCCCGTGGCATAATCCAGCCCCACGCCGCCGCCACCGGCGGTGTCCTGCCCGCGAATGGAAATACGCGAGTAGTCGTGCACCGGCACCAGCAGCACCGCCCCGATCAGGGCGCCGATCGCCAGACCGCCCACCACCAGCGCCAGCCGGCGCGCCCGCACGGTCAGGGCCACCTGCCGCAGCGCCTCGTCGAACGGCACCATCAGGTTGGCCAGCGCCAACCACCCCCCCGTGGCCAGGGAGTAGTAGGTGATCTGCGGATGCCCGCGCAGAAACTGCAGCCCCATCAGCAACGCGAGCATGCCGACCGCCCGCATTCGCCGCGGCCAGGGACCGTCATCCTGCACCCGCAGGGCCCAGCCCACGATCCAGGGCAGATACATGGCCGCGCCCAGCTTGGAACCGTGCCCGTGCACGCCCCAGGCCACAACCTTGGGGAACAGCAGAAAGACCACCGCACCCAGCACCAGAGCCGCCGGCGGCAGTTTCCAGCGCGACAGCAGCCACATCATGCCCAGCCCCCCGAACAGCAGGTGGGCGATCAGCCAGGTCAGCGGCACGAAATGAAGTTTCTGCTGCAGGAAATTGAATAGTTGCGCCGGCGGGTAGACGAACTTCACGTAGGCCGTCGACCCGAAGCTGGGCATGCCCGCGAACAGGTACGGATTCCACAGCGGATAGTGTCCCGCGCGCAGACTGGCATCGCCGACCTGCCCGAAAGCCTCGGAATTGCTGGCGTCCGCGCTGAGGAATGTCCGCCCCTGAAGCGCCGGTCCGGGGTAGAGCACCGCCAACAACAGCCACAACAGGACAGCCAGGGCCAGCCAGTACACCGGCCCGGTTTGCTTCGTCAGGCCCTCAGTCCAAGCGGGCAGCGCCCGGGGCGGCGAACCAGCCTTTGCCGGACGCGACTGTTTCCTGGCCAAAGTGTTCTCCTGCTATCAGTTGGGGTTCTATCCGGTGCCGTCAAATCACATACGCCATTGTACCATTGATGCCGGACGCGGTCCACCGTCCGGCTCCGCGGCCCGGTTCAGCTGTAGTCGCGGCCCCGCAGTTCATCGCACGCCCCCTGCCACAGGGCCAAGGCCGAAGCGAGCTGTCCGTGCCACAGATTCCAGACCGAATGGCCGGCCAAAAAGGCCGTCTGGGTAACCAGCAGCACCGGCCACGAACGGCGGGGCCAGTGCTTGCGCAGCAGGTGCAGGTGACTGCGGGTACGCAGCCAGTTCTTGCGCGGCGAATCACCCTGCAGGGACGAGCTCACCTTGTGCAGCACCAGGGATCGCGGCACGTGCAGAATGCGCCCGCCCAGGGCCGTGACCCGCAGGGAGTAGTCGGTGTCCTCGCCGTAGAAATAGAAGCTCTCATCCAGTTCGCCGACCTTGTCCAGCACGCCGGGCGCCAACAGCATCGCGCAACCCGTGGCGTAGTCCACGTAGCGCTGCCCCGGATCCAGGTTGCCGGTCAGTTGCCGGATACCGTCGTGCCGCACCCAGCCGCTCCAACTGCCGACCACGCCGCCGTCATACCAGGCCCGGGCCGGATCGGCGGCGTAACAGATGCGCGGCGTGGCGATCCAGGCTGCCGGATCCTCTTCCAGCGCCTCGACCAACCGCCCCAGGCTGCCCTGCGGCACCACCGTGTCGTTGTTCAGCAGCAGGATGTGACCGCGGAAGGCTTCTTTTTGCAGTTGGCGCAGGGCGACGTTATTGCCGCCGGCCCAGCGCAGGTTCTCGCCGGTCTCGATGATCTCCACCGACGGATGCTGCATGCGCGTCCAGGCCACCGAGTCGTCGGTCGAGCCGTTGTCCACCATGATCAGGCGCAGGTCGGGATAGTTGGCGTCCAGCAGGGAGGCGAAACACTCGGGCAGCACATCGTGCCCATTCCAGTTGACGATGACCACGGCCACCGGGCGGGTCGGCTGCCAGGCGGGTCGGGCGGCCGCCGGCGTGACATATCGGCCGTCATCAAACACGGCGCGCGATCCGGAAGGCGTCCTCGGGTCGACGCCCCGCCACAATCAGCTCGGCGATCAGGCCGAGACTGATGAATTGAAAAGCCACAATGATGAAAACCAGGCCCAGCAGCAGGATCGGCCGCATATGCATGCCGTGCCCCATGGCCCAGCGCAGCAGGAACCAGGCGCTGATGCCGCCACCCGCCGTCAGGAAGCCCAGTCCGATGCGGCCGAACATGTGCAGCGGCGAAGTCTGGCGCGCGTGCAGAAAATACACCGTCAGCAGGTCCAGAAAACCGTTGATGAAACGGGCCATGCCGTACTTGGTGGTGCCGTACTTGCGGGCGAAATGTTTGACCGGCATCTCGGTCACCCGGAACCCGTCCAGATGGGCCAGCGCCGGTACGTAGCGGTGCATGTCGCCGTACAATTTCACGCTGCGCGTCACCTCGCGGCGATAGGCCTTCAGGCCGCAGTTGAAATCGTGCAGATACAGCCCGCACATGCGGCCGGTGAACCAGTTGAACACCCTGCTGGTCTTGTTCTTGATGAAGCTGTCCTTGCGGTCCTGCTTCCAGCCCGAGACCAGATCCCAGTCCCCGTCGATGAGCGCGAACAGGGCCGGAATCTCGGCCGGATCATCCTGCAGATCGGCGTCCATGGTGATCACCACGTCGGCGCTGACAGCCCGGAAGCCGGCGGCCAGGGCCGCGGCCTTGCCGAAATTGCGGCCAAAGCTCAGGCCGTGCACCTGGGGCCTGGCCGCAGCCAGTTCGGCAACCACCTCAAAAGTGTTGTCGGTGCTGCCGTCGTCGATGACCCAGACTTCCCAGGTCTTGCCCAGGCCGGTGATCGCGGCGTCGATGCGCTCGATCAGCTCGGGCAGCGACTCGGCCTCGTTGAAGGCCGGCACCACCACGGCGATGTCGCAGCGAACGGGATCCGTGTCAGCGGTTCGATTCATCCGGGTTCCTTTCGCGGTCACCGCTGGCGGCGGGCGATGGCCCAGTCCACTTCGCGGGCCAGGCCCTCGGCAAAACTGATGGTCGGTTCGTAGCCGATGGTGCTCTGCACGTGGGTGCGGTCGGCAAAGGTGTCCTTCACGTCCCCCTTGGCCGTCTCCTGATAGGTCACGGTGGCCTTGAGGCCGGGCACGCGCTCCTGCAGCAATTCCTGCAGCAGTTCCAGGGTCTCGCTGAACACCACCCGGCTGCCGCCGCCGGTGTTGAAAACTTCCCAGTCCGCGTCACAGCTGACCGCCAGCAGATTCGAACGCACCGCGTCACCCACGTAGGTGAAGTCGCGGGTCTGGCTGCCGTCGCCGTACACCTCGAACACGCTGCCGTCCAGGGCTGCTTCGATGTACTTGCGGAAGGCCATGTCCGGCCGTTGGCGCGGACCGTAAACCGTGAAGTAGCGCAGGCTGCTGGTCGGCACCTGGAAGTTCATGCCGTACAAGACGCACAGGTGCTCGGCCGCCATCTTGGTCACCCCGTACGGCGAACGCGGCTGGGGCAGCGCCTGCTCGGTGACCGGCAGGGTCGGCTGGTCGCCGTAGACCGAACTGCTGCTCGAGTAGACAAACCGCACCAGCGTGTCCTTCACCGCCTGCTGGCGGCAGGCCTCCAGCAGGCGCTGGGTGGCCATGACGTTGCGCCCCAGATACTCGTGGAAATAGTCGCCCCAGCTGGCGCGCACACCGGCCTGGGCCGCCAGGTGAAAACAGGCCACCTGGCCGCTCAGCAACGCCACCGGATCCAGCTCCTGCAGGTCCTCCTGCACCCAGGTGAACTCGTCCCGGTCCACGAAGCCGGACATGTTCTCGTGCTTCAGCGCGATGTCGTAGTAGTCGGTCAGGCAATCGACGCCGGTCACCCGGCAGCCCAGTTCCAGCAGCGCCTCGGTCACCGTGCTGCCGATGAAACCCGCGCAACCGGTGACCACCACCGGGGTGCCCGGCTTGAGCACCGCCGTCACCCGTGCCGGCAATGAGCCGACGATATCCTGCAGTTCTTCCTTGTTCACCCTATTGTCCTCCAGACTGGGCGCCGCCCTGTTCCCGGATCTCGGCGCCGCGCCGCAGCTCCTCTATGCCTCGCCGCATATCCGGATCCTGCTCGCCGCTGACCTTTTCCCAGGCATCCATCACGGCCTGCGCCTGCGCCGGCCGGCCCATCCCCTGGTACAGCGCGAACTGCACCTGGTAGTAGAATTTTCGCTCCGGAAACTCG
>JAJRWA010000248.1 GCA_024277025.1 Candidatus Krumholzibacteriota bacterium
ATTGTCCCGTGGCCCATTTTCGGGTATGATGCCGGCGCTCCGCGGCATCCGGCCGCAGTCTGGCCCAGCCGCCCCGGGAAAGGAAACGCATGCTGAAAGAGAATTTTGTCGCAACGGTCGCCGAGTCGATCAACAAGTTCTGGGACGACAAATGCTACAGCAACCTGGACGGCGACACGCTGACCTACGGCGAACTGGCCCACCTGATTCTCAAGTTGCACCACATCTTCGGTGAACTGGGCATTAAGCGGGGCGATCGCCTCGGTATCGTCGGCCGCAACAGCGCCCATTGGTGCGTGACCTACCTGGCGGCGACCACCTACGGGGCGGTGATCGTGCCCATCCTGCCCGACTTCACCAGTGCCGAGATCGAGCACATCGTCCGGCACAGCGCCTGTCGCCTGCTCTTTGTCGCTGACAGCATCAATGACCGGCTCGAAGAAAGCAAAATGGAGTCGCTGGAAGGAACCTTCCTGCTGCGGGACTTCTCCGTGGCCTGGAGCAAGGGCAAGAAACTGCCCGCCATCGCCGAGAGCGCCGACACGGACTTTCAGAAACAATACGCCGACAAGCTGGCTGCCGGCCAGTTGACTTTTCCGGCTGTCGGCAACGAGGATCTGGCCGCCATCGTCTACACCTCGGGCACGACCGGGTTTTCCAAGGGCGTCATGCTCAACGGCAACTCACTGATGGCCAACATCCTGTTCTTCAACTCGTGCGTCGATCTGGTGCCGGGTGACCAGATGGTCTCATTCCTGCCGTTGGCCCATGTCTTCGGCTGCGCCTTTGACTTCCTGGCCCCGACGGTGGCCGGCTGCCACGTCATCTATATTGAGAAGATCCCCACACCCAAAGTGCTGGTGGCTGCCTTCCAGAAGTACCGCCCGAAGGTGGTCATGTCAGTGCCCCTGATCATCGAGAAGATCTACCGCAACCGGATCAAGCCCGTGCTCGAAACCCCGAAAATGCAGTTCCTGCTCAAGGTGCCCGGCCTGAACAAGCTGGTGTACAAGAAAATCCACGACCAGATCTACGAGGTCTTCGGCGGGCAGTTCAAGGAAATGGTCATCGGCGGCGCAGCGATCAACAAGGATATCGAGGCCTTCTTCCGGCAGATCGGACTGCGCATGACCTGCGGTTACGGCATGACCGAGTGCGGCCCCCTGATCAGCTATTCGGTTTATGACGACCAGCCGCCCACCGGCAGCGTCGGCCGCATCATCCCCTACATGGAATGCCGCATCGCGAATGCCCACCCGGAGACCGGCATCGGCGAGGTGCAGGTGCGCGGTGAAAACCGTATGTTGGGTTATTATCTCGACGAGGAAGCCACCAACGAAGCCATCGACCCGGACGGGTGGCTGCAAACCGGTGACCTCGGGCGCATCGACGAAGAGGGCTTCCTCTACTTGACGGGACGTTCGAAGAACATGATTCTCACCTCGTCGGGACAGAACGTTTTCCCCGAGGAAATCGAGTCCCAGCTCAACAACCTGCCGTGTGTCGAGGAGTCCCTGGTCGTCGAACACGACGGTCGCCTGATGGCCCTGGTCTACCCTGATCTCGAATCGGTGGACAAGGCCTGCCTGAGAGGCAAGCAGGTCGAGGAGATGATGGAGGAAAACCGCAGGTTCCTGAACGTGAAGCTGCCTGGCTATTGCCAGATCGCCAAGCTGAAGGTTCTCTATGAAGAGTTCGAGAAGACACCGACCAAGAAAATCAAACGGCGCCTCTATAACGCGTTTTCCTGAAGGAGTGACGGATGAAGATCAAGCAGAAACCGCAGGACAAGGTCATGGTGCTCGAGCTGTCGGGCAAGATCATGGGCGGCCCTGATTTCGACAAGTTCAAGGGCGAGATCAGCTACCTGCTGGAGAAGGGCTTCCGGAATGTCGTCCTGGATATGGCCGGCGTCCCCTGGATCAACTCCACCGGTCTGGGTATCCTGATCACCGGTTTCACGACCGTCAAGGCGGCCGAGGGCACCTTGAAGATCTGCAACGTCAAGGAACGGGTGCTGAGTATCTTCTACATCAGCCAGCTGCAGAATATCTTCCAGGTCTACGAGACCATGGAAGAGGCGATGGCCAGTTTCGAGTAGGATTCCGCCTTTGCGCGCCGGACTCCCCGTCATTGCGGCGGGGAGTTTTATCTTGCCGCTGGCGCCGGAGGCCCCTGGTCGATCTGGTCCTTCCGCTTGACCATGGCGTCACACACGGTATAGCCGTACTGCTCGTACAGCCCGTGGGCGTCGCGCGTGCGCAGCATCTCCAGCGAGACGCCGGCCACATCCGGGTGCTCGCTGAGGCAGTCCATCAGCCACTTGCCCAGCCCCGCGCCCCGGTAGTCCGGGTGGATCATCACGTCGCAGATCCAGGCGAAGGTGCACTTGTCGGTGACCGCGCGGGCAAAGCCGATCTGGCGGCCCTCGGTGTAGACGCCAAGGGTCAGCGAGTTGCGGATGGACTGCTCGATGATCTCCTGCGGCCGCCCGTTCGCCCAGTAGGACTGCTGCAGGGCCGGCGCGACGTAGAACAGGTCCAGCTCCGACTTGTCGTCGCTGATGCGGTAGCCCTCGCGGGTCCATTCCATGACATTCTCCCCGGCCGCTTCCCTGCGGCCTGTTGCTAGAACTCGGCCAGTTTGGTCGCCCGCGGGAAGGGGATCACGTCGCGGATGTTCTTCATGCCCGTGGCGTAGTTCACCGCCCGGTCGAAGCCCAGTCCGAAGCCCGCATGCGGCACCGTGCCGTATTTCCTGAGATCACGGTACCACCAGTACTCCTGCTTATCCAAGCCCATTTCCTCGATCCGTGCATCCAGCACCGCGAGGCGTTCCTCGCGCTGGCTGCCGCCGATGATCTCGCCGATCCCGGGCGCCAGCACGTCCATCGCCGCGACGGTCCTGCCGTCGTCGTTCAGCCGCATGTAGAAGGCCTTGATCTCCTTGGGGTAGTTCATGACCACGACCGGGCGCCGGCACAATTCCTCGCACAGGTAGCGCTCGTGCTCGCTCTGCAGGTCCATGCCCCAGGCCACGGGAAATTCGAACTTTTTGGGGTCTTTCGCCACGACTTTTTCCAGGTGGGCAATGGCCTCGGTGTAGGTCATGCGCTCGAAGCTGGATTCGACGAACTTCTCCAGCCGCGTGACCGCCTCCTTCTCCACGTGCTGGGCGAAGAAAGCCATGTCGTCGGCCCGCTCGTCGAGCACCGCCTTGAAGATGTAGCGCAGATAGTCCTCGGCCAGATCCGCGTCGTCGTTCAGGTCGGCGAACGCAATCTCGGGTTCGATCATCCAGAACTCGGCCAGGTGACGGCTGGTGTTCGATTTTTCGGCCCGGAAGGTGGGCCCGAA
>JAJRWA010000023.1 GCA_024277025.1 Candidatus Krumholzibacteriota bacterium
ATCGACGGGGAGGTTTGGCACCTCGATGTCGGCTCATCACATCCTGGGGCTGAAGAAGGTCCCAAGGGTTTGGCTGTTCGCCAATTAAAGTGGTACGCGAGCTGGGTTTAGAACGTCGTGAGACAGTTCGGTCCCTATCTGTTGTGGGCGTTGGAGTTTTGAAGGAACCTGTTCCTAGTACGAGAGGACCGGAATGGACATACCTCTAGTGTACCTGTTGTCGCGCCCGCGGCATCGCAGGGTAGCTACGTATGGCAGGGATAAACGCTGAAAGCATATAAGCGTGAAGCCCCTCCTGAGATAAGAACTCCCGGGAACTTGATTCCCCTGAAGGCTCGAGGAAGACGACCTCGTTGATAGGCCACAGGTGTAAGCGCAGCGATGCGTTCAGCCGAGTGGTACTAATAAGCCGTGCGGCTTAATCATCTCTTTCTTTCTTCGGAAGGAAGGGCATGGCATGTGAATGAATCTCAAACTACTCTCCATATTCAGTTGTCCAAGGACGACTCCGGCGCGCCAGTGCGTGCAGCCGGACAGGTCTTTCGGCGGCGATAGCGCGTGGGCACCACCTGTTCCCATTCCGAACACAGAAGTGAAACCGCGTTGCGCCGATGGTACTGCAGGGTTGCCCCTGTGGGAGAGTAGGTAACCGCCGGATTATCAGAAGCCCCCGACCATCTGGTCGGGGGCTTTTTTTTTTGTGTGCCAGCCGACCTTTTTTAGTTGGGAAGGGTACCTGCCTGGGCCTATCTTGGCAGCATTCACAGGGAAGCGGCCGGGGACCCGGGAGCACCGGGGCTGCCGGGATCATGCTCTGTCACAGGGAAGGTTTGTGTCGTGGAAACGCAGCGCATAGATACCTATCTGGCGGGTTTGGGGCCAGCAGCCGCTGCCGGGGAATCTCTCGCGGAGGCTGTCAGGCTGAACGAGATGGAAGTGTATGGTTTGCTGGATGTGCTGGGGCTCGTGCATGGGCGGGCCTGGTTTTGGCAAAGCGACCGCGGTGAGACGGCCTGCCGTGCCTGGGCCGAGGAAGTCATGGTCAATCTGGCGGGGCAGGAGCGGCTGCTGCTGAAGGTCGTTGGCCGGGATATTCTGCACAAGACCGACGTCGGCGGGGTCGTGGTGCTGACGCTCGAGGCAGGCGCCCCGGCGGTGGACCAACTCATTGGCCAGGCGCAGGCCATGGTGGAGAGCCTGGCGCAGGGCGGGTTGGGTTCGGGCATCGAAGGCGTGTTGGCAGCGGAATTCGTGCCGCACACCGCCAACCGGCCGGGGCAGGAAGTGCTGTTGAGCCTGCGCCAGGATCCGGCTTTCGGGCCCTGTGTGGTCGTTGGCATCGGCGGCACACTCACCGAGTGGTACGGTGCGGCCGCCGGCGGCGGTGGCAGCACTCTGGTCTTCCCGGCGAGCGGCCTGACGTCCGGCGTGGTCGGTGACGCGTTGCTGGCTCATCCCATGCTGAAACTGCTTTGCGCGCCGTCGCGGCTGTATGGCGACGGACCGGTGCAACTGGTTGATCTGGTCGACGCGGTCATGGCCCTGGCTGCCGTTGGCAGCCACTGCGGGCCGGGCGGAGCGTCTCCGTTCACGCTGGAGGAAATAGAAATCAATCCAGCCGTGGCCAGCCGGGGCGGTCTGGTCGCGCTCGATGGGGTCGGGCTGGTCAGCCGCCGCAAGTGGCAGCCGGTGGGGCGTTCACTTGAGCGGATCAAGCACCTCATGAAGCCGCGCAGTGCTGTGGTCATGGGGGTCAGTGCCAAAGGGGCCAACCCCGGCCGGATCATCCTGGACAACCTGATCCGATCGGCGGGGATAGTCAGGGATCAGATCTTCGTGGTTCACCAGCGCGAGCAGGAGATCTCGGGTGTACCCTGCTTCAGGAGTGTGGCCGACTTGCCGCAACGGGGTGATCTGGCCGTGGTGGCGATACCGGCGGCCGGTGCCTTGACAGCCATTGAGGAACTGGTGGCCGCGGACAAGGCCGAGAGCATCATCCTCATTCCGGGTGGCTTCGCGGAGGCGGGTCACACCGACCTGGCGACGGCCATCGAGGACACCCTGCGGGCGGGGCAGGGCCGGCCCGGTGGCAGCCCCGTCATGGTCGGCGGGAACTGTCTGGGCATCGTCAGCCGCGACAATTACAACACGTTCTTTCTGCCCGAATACAAACTGCCGTTCAACCCCGGTCTGGGCAGTAACCTGGCGGTGGTCAGCCAGTCGGGCGCGTATCTGGTGACTTTTGCCAGCAACTACGACGGGGTGATCCAGCCGCAAGCCAGTATCAGCTTCGGCAACCAGATGGATCTCACGGCAGCGGACTTCCTGGGCTACTTCAATGATGTGGCCGAAGTCAATGTCATCGCCTGCTATGTGGAGGGCTTCCGGCCCGGAGACGGGGAGCGGTTTCTGACGGAATGCCGGCGGGCCCGCGCGCAGGGCAAACGGGTGATCGTCTTCAAGGCGGGCAAGACGGCGTTGGGGGCGCAGGCGGCGGCGAGTCATACCGCGAGCCTGGCCGGCGACTACGCGGTGGCCCGCTCTTGCCTGCAGCAGGTCGGGGCCACGGTGGCCGGGAGCCTTGACGAATTCGAAGATCTGCTCAAGACATTTACCCTGCTCGCCGGGAAGGCGCCCGCAGGGGATCGCGTGGGCATCATCAGCAACGCGGGCTTCGAGTGCTCGACGGTGATGGATCGCCTCACCGGCCTGAGCCTGGCCCATTTCGAGCCCGAGACGCAGGCGAAACTGGATGAAATCCTGCCCGGGTTCGCCCACCGCGCCAATCCGATTGATTGCACCCCGATGACCGGCACGGCGGCGTTCTGCGCCAGTTGCGAGGCGATCCTGGCTTCGCCGGCGGTGGACTTGGCGATCCTGTCCTCGGTGCCGGTGACACCGACCTTGAACAATCTGCCGACCAGCCTGGGGGGGGACCACGGCGAAAACATGGCGGCGCCGGACTCGCAACCCCGCCTGATGGTTGACATTATTGCGGGTTCCGCTAAACCTGCGGTAGTTGTGGTCGATTCCGGTAGGATGTACGACCCCATGTGCCGGTTGATCGAGCAGGCGGGCATTCCCGTGTTCCGCAAGATCGATCGGGCAGCGCAGGCCCTGGCGGCCTATTGCCGAAGTTAGGAAGACCAAGATGAAGAAGTTCTGGATTGTCTTTGCGGTCATCGCCGTGATCATCGGAGGTGGCTTCGGGATGCTGTGGTATGCCTTCAGCAGCCTGGAGGATACCGTGTCCGTGGACGGCGGCGTCCTTGTTTGGAAGGTGGGCGGGCACTACGCCGAGGAACGTGACAGCTCATTTTGGGGGCAGATCCAGGGGCGGGGTGAAATGACCTTCTCCGAGGTGGTCTTCAGCCTGTACCGGGCCGCCGATGACGACCGCATCACCGGACTGGTGATGGACATGCAGTCCCTGGCCACCGACTGGGCCAAGGTGGAGGAAATCCGCGAAGCCGTGGCAGCCTTCCAGGCGTCCGGCAAGCCGGTCGTGGCCTACTTCGACGCGGCGGGCACCCGCGACTACGCCCTCGCTTGCCAGGCGGACCGCATTGTGGCCTCTCCTGAGGCCAACGTGATGGTGCTCGGTATTTCGGCGGAGCTGGCCTTCATGAAGGAAACGCTGAACAAACTGGGCATGGAAGCCGACTTCGTCCACGTGGGGGCCTACAAGTCGGCTCCTGAGCGCATGACCCGCACCAGCGCCAGCGACGCCAACCGCGAGATGATCGGCTCGATCGTCGACGACCGGTACCGGGCCCTGACTGAGATGCTGGCCGGCAGCCGCGGTGTCTCGACCGAGGTGGTCGACGGTTGGGTGAACCACGGCATGTTCGACAGCCCGGCCGCCATGGCCGCTGGCCTGATCGACACCGTGATGTATTATGACGACATGTTCGAACAGCAGTTCGGCGACGAGGACGTGACCTACCTCGAGGACTACCAACTGGACCTGCCGGCAACCCATCACACCGAGCACAAAGTGGCGATCATCCATGTTTCCGGCGTGATAATGCCTGGACAGAGCCGTTTCGACCGTTTTCAGGGTCAACTCGCCGGCAGTGAAACGGTGGTCGAGCAACTGCAGGCCGCAGGCGAGGATGACGACATCGGGGCGCTCATTCTGCGGGTCGACAGCCCCGGCGGCAGTGCCCTGGCCAGTGATCTTATCTGGAACGAGATCCGCCAACTGCAGGTCGACAAGCCGGTGATCATTTCGATGAGCGGCATGGCTGCCAGCGGGGATACTATATTTCGTGCCTCGGCGACTCGATTTTTGCCGATCCCGGTACCCTGACCGGTTCGATCGGGGTCTACGCCGGCAAGATGAGCCGGACCAAAATGTATGAGAAGGTGGGCATCCACCGGGAGTTCATCACGCGCGGCGACAACGCGCTGCTGTTCAGCGATGAAGGCACGTTCAGCCGTGCGCAGCGGGAGCTGTTCCAGACTCAGCTGGATAATTTCTACGAGCGCTTCCTGGCCAAGGTGGCTGACGGTCGCGACATGACCCGGGACCAGGTCCACGAGGTGGCTCAGGGTCGCGTCTGGACCGGGCAGCAGGGCGTGTCCCGCGGGCTGGTCGATGAGATTGGCGGGCTGCACCGGGCCATCACCTCGGCCAAGTGGATGCTGGGACTGGAGCCGGACCAGAAAGTGAGGCTCGTGACCTACGAGGAACCGCTGACCCTGATCGAGCGCCTGTTGATCAAAAGCCTGCGGGACAACGGAATCATGGCGCGGCTGGCCACGGGACTGGTGCCGGCCGACATGTTGCTGGGCACCGGCCAGGACACCGGC
>JAJRWA010000249.1 GCA_024277025.1 Candidatus Krumholzibacteriota bacterium
CTCTTTGCCCTGACCCTGATTTCGATCCTCTGCACAGCACCACTGCTGGCCGCCGACGACAAGGACGAGTCCCCCCTGAACGCCGCGGCCCTGGCCGGCCTCGAGATGCGCAGCCTCGGTCCCGCCCTGATGTCCGGCCGCATCGCCGACATCGTGGTCGATCCGACCGACCCGGGCACCTGGTACGTGGCCGCCGGCAGCGGCGGCGTCTGGAAAACCGTCAACGCCGGCACGACCTGGCAGGCGGTCTTCACCAGCCAGGGCAGTTACTCGACCGGCTGCCTGACCCTGGATCCACAGAACCCGGCCGTCATCTGGCTGGGCAGCGGCGAGAACGTCAGCGGCCGGCACGTGGGCTACGGCGACGGCGTGTACCGCAGCCGCGACGGTGGTCAGACCTGGGAGAACATGGGACTCACCGAGAGCGAGCATATCTCACGCATCGTCGTGCACCCCAACGACTCCAATACGATCTGGGTCGCGGCCCAGGGACCGTTGTGGTCAGCGGGCGGCGAGCGCGGCGTGTACCTGAGCACCGACGGCGGCGGCACCTGGGAAAAAGTGCTCGGCGGCGGCGAGTACACCGGCGTCAACGATCTGGTCATGGACCCGTCCAACCCGGATGTGCTCTACGCCAGCACCTGGCAGCACTTCCGCGACGTGGCGGCGCTGATGGACGGCGGGCCCGAATCGGGCATCCACAAGTCGACCGACGGCGGCCGCACCTGGCGCCAACTGAAGACCGGGTTGCCGGACGAGGACATGGGCAAGATCGGCCTGGCGGTTTCCCCGCAACGGCCCAACGTGGTCTACGCGGTGATCGAGCTGGGCGCGCGCAAGGGTGGATTCTGGCGCTCGGACAACGGCGGCGAAAGCTGGCAGAAGCGCAGCGACACCGTGGCCCGCGGCACCGGCCCGCACTACTACAACGAGATTTTCGCCAGCCCCCACGCCTTCGATCTGGTCTACTTCATGAACGTGGAAATGCTGTATACCGACGACGGCGGCACCACCTTCCAGAAGGTGGGCGAGCAGTACAAGCACGTCGACAACCACGCCCTGGCCTTCAGCGCGACCGATCCGGATTACCTGCTGGCCGGCTGTGACGGCGGCATCTACGAGTCGTGGGATCGCGGCAAGAGCTGGAAATTCGCGGCCAACCTGCCGCTGACCCAGTTCTACAAGGTGGCCGTCGACTATGACGAGCCGTTCTACCATATCATCGGCGGCACCCAGGACAACAACACCCAGTACGGCCCCGTGCGCACCGACAACGTGCATGGCCTGCGCAACGCCGACTGGCGGGTGACGTTGTTCGGCGACGGGCATCAGCCGGCCATTGATCCGACCAATCCGGACATCATCTACTCCAGCCTGCAGCAGTGCAACCACTGGCGGGTGGACCGGATCACGGGCGAGGTGCTGCCCATCAAGCCCCGGCCGGGCGCGGACGAACCGGAAGACCGCTGGAACTGGGACGGACCGATCCTGATCAGCCACCACGATCCGGCGCGGCTGTACGTGGCCAGCCAGCGCCTGTGGCGCAGCGACGACCGCGGCGACAGCTGGCAGGCCCTGAGCGGCGATCTGACCCGCGACGAGGACCGCCTGCTGCGGCCGATGATGGGCCGCGTCTGGAGCATCGACGCGCCCTGGGATCTGCTGGCCATGTCCATGTACGGCACGATCACCAATATCGAAGAATCGCCCCTGGATGAGAACCTGCTCTACGTGGGCACCGACGACGGCCTGATCCAGGTCAGCGAGGACGGCGGCGCGACCTGGCACAAGGCCGGCAAACCATCCGGCCTGCCGGATCACTACTACGTCAACGATCTGCTGGCCGACCGCTTCGAACGCGGCACCGTCTACGCCGTGATCGACCTGCACAAGAGCGGTGACTTCCGGCCGCTGATCTACAAGAGCACCAACGCCGGCAAGTCGTGGAAATCCATCAGCGGTGACCTGCCCGAACGGCACATTGTCTGGCGACTGGCCCAGGACACGGAGCAGGCCGGGCTGCTGTTCGCCGGCACCGAGTTCGGCGCCTTCGTCACCCTGGACGGCGGCAAGAGATGGGTGAAGCTGGGCGGCATGCCCAACATTCCGGTACGCGACCTGGTGATCCAGGAGCGGGAGCACGATCTGGTCTGCGCCACTTTCGGGCGCGGATTTTACGTGCTGGACGACTTCACGCCGTTGCGCGGGATCAGCGAAGAAACCCTGGGCGAGCCCGCGCTGTTGTTCGCGCCGCGCCGGGCCTGGTCGTACGTGGAGCGCCAGGTACTGGGCGGCGGGCCGAAGGCCTCCCAGGGCGCGGCCTATTTCCAGGTGCCCAACCCGCCGTTCGGCGCGGTGTTCACCTACTTCCTGCGCGACTCGCTGCAGACGGCCAAGAGTGCGCGTCTGGCGGCGGAGAAGGAACTGGCGACCGAAGGCGAAGACACGCCGACGCCGGGCTGGGCCGCCTTGCGGGCCGAGGAGATCGAGGACAATCCGGCCATCGTGCTGACGGTGCGGGATCAGGACGGGCTGGTCGTGCGGCAGGTGCCGGCGGCCAATGCCGCCGGCCTGCACCGCGTGGCCTGGGATCTGCGGCACGCCGGCCTGCAGGCTGAGACCGACGGCAAACTGGACAAGGGTTCGCGCGGTCCCCTGGTCAAGCCCGGCACCTATACCGGAGAGTTGAGTCAGCGCCTGGATGGCGTCACGACCGTGTTGGCGGGACCGGTTACTTTCAAGGTCGCGCGGCTGCACGAACGCGGTATGCCCGGATTGTCGGCCGCCGCCCTGGAATCCTTCCAGCTGGAAGTGAGCAACTTCAGCGACGAGGTGAGCAACCTGAGCGCGGCGGTATCCGACACGCGCCGGCGCCTGGACAACATCAAGGCCGCACTGCAGCGCTCGGTCGCAGGCGAGCCGGCACTGTACACGACAGCCGTTGACCTGGAGAAACGGATCGAGCAGTTGAGCGAGCGCCTGCACGGCAACCCGCGCCGCGGCGCGTACAACGACACCCAGCCCGTTTCGGTGGACCAGCGGCTCTCGACCGTGATGACAGGCGGCATGCGCTCAACCTATGGGCCGACGGCCATGCACCGCGAGCAGTACGGCTTCGCCCAGTCGCAGTTTGCGGCGGTGAAGACCGATCTGGCAGTGATTCTGGATGACGAGCTGCCGGCGCTGGAGCGGGCCCTGGACACCGCGGGCGTGCCGTGGACGCCGGGGCGGAAGTTGCGCTAGGATTAATGATTGAGCCGGGCCGGACCTGCCGCAACACGGTGCGGTCCGGCTCAACCAATCAGCGGTTTACCCAAACCCGAGCGCGAACCGCACCGCGGGCCCGACGGCAGCCATCCGGTCTACCGACAAGGTCGTGATCAGCGACCCGATCTTCGCCTTGGACACCGTTTGCAGATGGTCGCAATTGACGGCACAAACTACCGGGACACCGTCGTCCTCGGTCAAGACCACCTCGGTCGGAATGGCCCGCACCGTACGGGTGACTGGCGCGACGGTCACCTCATTGAGGCAATCGATGATTGAATCACGGGTCAGAATCAGCACGGGACGTTTCTTGTCCGGTTGTTGAAACCGGTACCACCGCACCTCGCCCCGCCTCACTCTTCGCCCCAGACCTGTTCTGTCTCCCAGTCCCCGAACTCTTCAGCGACCTGAGGATGTTTCTGGTAGCCGCGCCGATGCTGCCGTTCCTTGCCTTGCCGCTGATGTTTGGCCAGGGCGTCGCGCAGGGCCTGGCGGGTAAAGGCCGAACGGCTGGTCTTCAGCTCCGCCGACACAACATCAACAGCCGCAACAAGATCATCATCGAGAGTCATCTGGATTGTTCTCATATTCGCCCAATCTCCGGTTGGAAAGCTACACGCCTGTAATGTGTGTATTTATAGCTATAGTAATCCACATGCTACCAACTGTCAATACGGCCCGATTTGCCTTGCCCGCTTCTTTCAGGCCAAATACGATATCTGATGTTCACCGCCGCAGCTTAGACCCAACCACAACCTTGGAACATGACGATGAGGCAACGCTATTTCACTTGTGGGTTGGTTCTGGTGGCCATGCTGGCTGCCGGCTGCGCCCCTGCCCCGAAGCCTAACCACGCGCCAGACTTCGCCGCCACCTACACCCGGTGGGCCGTCGCCTGTGATCAGGGCCAGGCCGCGGACGCGGGCGCCGAGATGCTGGCCGCTGGCGGCAACGCGGTCGACGCCGCGGTGGCTGCCTCGTTCTGTCTGTCGGTGGTCCGTCCTTTCAGCTGCGGCATCGGCGGCGGCGGGTTCATGGTGATCAGCCTGCCGCCATCGGCGGCCCACCCGCGCGGCCGCGCCGTGGCCCTGGACTACCGCGAGACGTGTCCGGCAGCCATCGGGCCCGACTACTACGAAAAACTCCCGGACGAAGCCAGCGAGCGCGGTGTCCATTCGTGCGGCGTGCCCGGTACGGTGGCCGGATTGCTGTACGCCCTGGAGCACTACGGCACCCTGAACCGCGCCACGGTGCTGGCGCCGGCGATCCGGGCGGCGCGCGAAGGGTTTGTCGCTGACGGTCACCGGGCTGTTGGTGACCTGGTGATCAATGAGGCGCAGGCGCGGGCGCTGGAACTGATCGTTCGTGACGGTGTGGACGGGTTCTATCAGGGTCCGATCGCTGACGCCATCGCCTCGGTCATGACGGGCGCCGACGGTCCGTTGGCCCCGGCCGACCTGGCCGCCTACACGGTCCGCGAACGACCGACCCTGAGCGGGAACTTCGGTCCTTGGCAAGTCCTGACCATGCCGCCCCCATCGAGCGGTGGTGTGGCTACCCAACAGATCTTCGGCCTGCTGGAACGGCTCGGCGGGCTGGACGACCGCGACGACCAGAACTCGATCGCCTGGCGCCACAAGTTCGTCGAGGCCAGTAAGCACGCTTTCGCCGATCGCGCCCGCTGGCTGGCAGATGACACGTTCGCGCCGGTGCCGGTTGCGCATCTTACTTCGGCGGCCTATCTCGACTCGCTCGCCGCAACCTTCGACGCCCGACACACCCTGCCCAACGACGCCTACGGCACGGCCCCACAACTGCCGACGGACGCGGGCACCAGCCACCTCTCGGTGCTGGACGCCCAGGGAATCGCCGTCGCCTGCACCGAAACGATCAACCTGGGCTGGGGCTCGGGCGTGGAAGTGCCGGGCTTCGGCTTCATGCTCAACGACGAACTCGATGATTTCACCACCAGCAGCGGCGCCAACGCCTTCGGGCTGGTGCAATCCGCGCGCAATCGTCCGGCACCGGGCAAGCGGCCGCTGTCGTCCATGAGTCCGACGGTGGTGTTGGCCAACGGCAAGCCGGTGGCCGTCGCCGGCGCCTCGGGCGGCCCGCGCATCATCAGTGGCACTCTGCAGGTGCTGTTGTCGGCACTGGTTTTCGGTGACGATGCCAGCCAGGCGGTGGCCCGCCCGCGCCTGCACCACCAATGGCAGCCGGATGAGTTGCGGGTGGAAGAGGCGTGGACCGCTCTGGCCACCCTCGACGGGCTGCGCGCACTGGGGCACAACGTTGTCCACTACCCCAAGACCGTGGGCATTGTGCAGGCCATCGTGGTCCGGGACGGGGTCATCACCGCCGCCAGTGATCCACGCAAGGGCGGACGTCCGGCGGGACGGTAGGCGGCACTTGCCGGGGCAGGCCGGCTGGCAACGAATTTAATCCAGTGTATTTTGCTCTTGTCTAGTATCGTTTCCTCAGATATAATCCCAATTGATGTGTTTTATTGACCTTTGATTAATTCAACTTGGAGTACCCCGATGATCACCCGCCCTCTGGCCTTGCTGGTTCTTCTGCTCACCGTCAGTTCGTTCGTGCCCACTACCTATGCCCTCGAACCCTATGTGGACACCGGCCTGACGCCCGCCACGCCATTGCCGGATGCGGATCTGGTCATTGTCCGCGAGCGCTTCTATGGCGCAACCGGCGTTGACCTGAGCGGCTACGGTGTGGCCAGCGGCACCCACACCTTCGTGCAGTCCCTGTACTTCCGACTGTTCGTGGACAACGATGTGACCACCAAGGACTACTATTCCGGCCTGATCATCCTGCCGGAATCGATCACCATCCTCGGAGTCATCACCGAGAGGGCGGACCTGGGCGGTTCAGCCAACGATGGGATTTTCACCGCCTCGGACACCCTCTTTGCCGTCGGCGCCGACCCTGACGCCTACTCCGCGCTCCAACGCGGTTTCGAGACCAGCGGCTCCGGCAGTGGCGAATTCATCGGCATCATCGATGCCAACACCCTGGCCTTTGCGGTAAACGTCACCAGCGGGCTGGACGATTTCCGCATGATCATCGACTACGGCGATTCGGTCGCTGCGGACCTGAGTTTCGAGGTGCTGGCGGTCGACGGCACGCCGCCGTCGGGCGCCGTGCCCCTGGCGGGGATTCGCCTCGGGAATGAAGTCGACACGTCCGTGTTCGGCAGCGGCGACTACGGTGAAGCCCTCGGCCTGCACAATATTCCCCTGACAGCGACCAACCCCGCCACCCCCGCCGCGGTGCTGCCCTTCCAGCCGACGGTGAGCCTCTATCTCGCCCGGGACCCGACCAACAACACGGCGATCGACGCCTTCGACACCGACCTGAATCTGCCCCTGCCCGGCCAGTTCCTGCTGGACAACAACGTGTCCAACCCGCGCGGAATCACCGAACACACCAACGGCATGATCTACTGCAGCGGTCGCGACGGCGGCTTCGCGGTGATCGACCCGATTGCCCGTACGGTGGCCACGACCCTGATGACAAACCTGCCGGGCGACAACGTGGATGCGACGAACCTGCCGGGTCACGCCGGGATCTTTGTCGTGCGCAACCCGACGGGTCCGTCCCAGATCGACATCGTGGATCCCAGCGTCCCGGTCGTGACCAGCAGCATCGCCATTGACGCACCCAATACGCCGGTCGCCATTGTCGCCGGCGCCGACGGCCTGCTCTATGTCCTGGGCAACACGGGTATTCTCTCGTCGGTCGACGCCACGGGCGGCAATTACTCGTCCCTCGACCTCAACCCGGCCACGGGCCGCTACGACGGCATGACAGCCCGCACCGGCACCAGCCTGCTGTATCTGTTGCGCGACACCAGCAGCGACACGATGATCGATGTCTACGACGTCGCGACCGGCCAGATCACTTTTGACCTTGCTTCGCTGCCGGTGCCGACCGCGCCGGCGGACATCTCGGACGGCCCCAATGATCTGCTCTATGTGCTGGGCGACGGCACCTTCGGACCGGCCGGCTACACGGTGGTCGACCCGGTGTCCGGCCTGATCGTCTACACCAACGAATTCATGGATTTTACCGGCACCTACCGTTCGCTGACCGGCCGTCTGCCCCAGCCGGCCGCTGTTGGTGATACGGACGGTGTGCCCTCGCTTGCGCTGAGACATCTGGCGTGGCCCAATCCGTTCAATCCGCGGGTGGAGATCCGCTACGAGCTGGCCCGGGCGGCAGCC
>JAJRWA010000250.1 GCA_024277025.1 Candidatus Krumholzibacteriota bacterium
GGCCACCTGGATCTCGGATTGGTAGACGCCGCTGCATAGATGTTCGGCGTCGAAGGTCACCGTCACGGGGAAGGTGGCGCCCGCGGCCACCGACCCGGAGCGGGGCTGGAACCTGGGCAGGCCGCGGCCTCCCATCATCCATACCAGGGCGTTGATGTTGAGCTGCTCGTTGTCGAGCCAGATGCCGGCGAGGTTTTCCCCCATCAGCACGGTCCGGGCCTTGCCTTGATTCGCCACACCGTGATAGGACCCCGTGATCCCGTCGCGGAACAGCCAGTCCGCCGTATCCAGCACGAACCCGTCGTTGTCGGAACACCACCAGTCCCCCAGGTTGAAGGTCGGGATCCCGGCGGTGATCGGATGAGCCCCGTTGAGGGCCGGCAGATTGCAGAGGTTTGCGTCCTGCGGCAAGGAGATGCCGAATACTTCTCCCAGGTAACCAGGCACATTTCCGCCCCAGACATTGGCCAGGTCGTCCATGCCCAGGAAGATGGGACGTGAGCTGTTGTAGAAGTCCCAGAGGATCGAGGACGATGTCTGGGTGAGGAATTCGTCGCGCTCGGCAATGACCAGGCCGTCGAGGTCCGAAAGGTCCTCACTGCGAAAATCGACCAGACGCAAGACGAACTGCCCGGTCAACTCCGCGTTGGCCAGCATCATTCCCATCAGGTCGAACCCGTAGGTGCCCGAAACCCCGATCAGGGGCAGGGTGGAGGTCGCATTGAGGGCGGCCACCTGATGTTCGTATTCCGCGAACTTCTCCCGGGCCAGCTCACGCTGCTCCGGGGTCCACCCGCTCGCCTCGCCGTCCTCGGTGGCGACCGTGCCCATCGGTTCGAGCCCCGCGGCGGCCTCCAGGGCCGCCTGTTGCACCGCCCGGGCGACCGGGTCCACCGGCACGGCCTTCAGGCTGAAGTCCAGGATCCCCTGGCCCGCGTTGGTCACCTCCAGGGTGTCGGACAAGGGCTGCCCCGCAAGCAAGGAGGGCGTGAAGCCGGCTGGCGTGACGGCGATACCGGGAACTCCCAGGGTAGCCCCACTGATGACGTTCGACATCGGGGACCGGTTGCCCAAGCTGTCGCTCGCCCTCAGGGCAAAATAGTACGTGGTCGAGAAAGCAAGACCCTCGACACGGAGGGCTTCCGTCGTCCCGGCTATGGACGGTGCCGGAACGTCGGACAATTTCGTAGCCAGGTCGAAATTGCCGGCATCAATGGGGGTGGTGCTGTAACGGATGTCGTATAAATCAGCCGTGCCCATGGCGCCGTCGCCGCCTGGTGCCGTCCAGGTCAGGGAGATCCAGTTCGAAGCGTACTCCACGGCGGCCATATCGGTGACCGGGGAGGGCGGGATGGTATCCTGGCCCGCCAGCATGGAGGCCACGTTGAGCCTGCCGTTCGACACCCACAAGCCCTGGAGCTGCGGCTTGACGTCCGCGGAGTTGATGACCAGGTCCTTCAGGGCCGAGACCGTGATGTCCGGGTAGGCAGCCTTCACAAGTCCGATGGCTCCGGCCACGTGGGGCGTCGCCATGGAGGTGCCGCTCTTGTAGGCGTATAAATCGCCGGGGACGGTACTCAGGATTCGGTCGCCGGGCGCACCCACGTCAACGGTTGTGGCGCCATAGTTCGAAGCCCAGGTACTGACCACCCGACTGTCAGTAAGATCGGTGGCCCCAACCGAGATCACGTTGGGCACTTCGTAGTTGGAGGGGTAATTGGGATTGACATCGGTGTCCAGGCCCGAGTTGCCGGCCGCCGCCACGAACATGATACCTGCGTCGTTGGCATCCTGGATGGCTGCTTCCATCGCGACCGAGTATCCGTCGCCTCCCCAACTGTTGCTGGTGATTTGGGCCCCCATGGCGATGGCGTACTCGAGGCACTCGATAGCACCGCTTGCTGTGCCACTGCCCGATTGGCCCAGAAATTTCAGGGCCATGAGCCTGACATTCCAGTTGACGCCGGCCACACCGATACTGTTGTTGCCGACGGCTCCGATGGTACCCGCAACGTGGGTTCCGTGGCCGGCATCGTCCATCGGGTCGCTGTCCTGGTTGACGGCATCCATACCGTACACGTCATCCACATACCCGTTGCCGTCGTCATCAATACCGTTGCCGGGGATCTCACCCTGGTTCACCCACATGTTCGCGGCCAGATCCTGGTGGAGATAATCGACACCCGTGTCAATGACGGCGATGATGACATCACCGGATCCAGTGGTCAGGTCCCAGCCGAGGGGAGCGTCGATGTCCGCATCGGTCGTACCTCCAGTCTGCCCGGTGTTGTGCATACCCCACAAGTAGTCGAATGACGGATCGTCGGGGATGTCGGAGGAGGAGTAGATGTAGTTGGGCTCAACAATCCTGACCCGGGGATCACCCTTGAACCTGTCGATGGCCTCCACCACGCTCATATCGTTCAGCTTGACCAGGCTGAACCCGATCCGGGGAAACTCCTTCACCTGCAGGGCGCCTGCTTCCCCGAGCACGGACCTCTTCTCTGCGGACTTCAC
>JAJRWA010000251.1 GCA_024277025.1 Candidatus Krumholzibacteriota bacterium
AACCCACCGCGGCCGTGGAAGACAGGCCCACCTCCTGGCGTGCATTCGAGTTCGAATCGCAGACCCTGGCGGCGATCGTTGACGCGCAGGCGGTACACGCCATTGCGGTACACCAGCTGCCAGCGGTCATCGGTGCCGGCCGGCGCCCGGCACCAGGCCACGGTCGAGTCGCCGACCGCGCCGAACCCACCCAAAAACGGTGTCGTGCGCCAGATGACTTCGCTGAACAGGTGCTGGTCACGGCCCGGATCCGTCAGTGCCGCGTGGGCCATGATCAGATCGTCGGCCCGCCAGGCTGAAGCGGTCGTGTCCCCTGCTGCCCGCACACCCGGCTGCACGCCGAGGCGAAAAAACGTGAGCTGGAAGGCCAGCGCTTCGCCGTCCTCGGTCGTCAGGTGACCCGTCAGGTACCACCACTCGGTCTTGTACTCCGGATGGGTGTACACATCGCGCGGGAATGACCACTGATAGCCGGGCGCGGCCGCGCGCCACACCGGCGCCTCGCCGCCAAAGGCCAGCCAGGCCGCCAACAGCACACCGAGCGTCACCATGCCGACCGCACGCCTCACAGGTCATCCCTCGTCAATTGTTGCGGGCCCGACAGCCCGGCCTTGAACGCCGGCACCGAAGCGGCCAGCAGCGTGGCCAGCATGACCGCGGCCGCCTGCTGCGCCAGGGCTCCGCCTGGCCAGGCCGGCTGGATCGTCCAGCCGAACCATTGCCGGTTGACCACCAGAATCAGCAACGCGGCCAATCCGATGCCGCCGCCCAGGCCCATGACCAGTCCCAGCGCGCCCATGGCCGCGCCCTCGCCCAGGAACATGCCGAAGATCTGCCGCCTTGTCGCGCCCAGCGAGCGCCACAGGGCCAGTTCGCCCGCCCGCTGCCGCGCCTGCACCAACAGGGTCAATGCCACGCCGCAGACTGCGGTCAACAGGGCCAGACCCTGCAGGGTGCGGGTCACGGCGAAGGTCTGGTCGAAGATGGCCAGGATCTCGCGCCGCAGGTCACGGTTGCTGCGAAAGACCAGTGGCTGGCCGTGGTAGCGGGATTTCAGCTGACCGACGACGGTATCGGTGTCCTGCCCATCACGGAGAAACAGAGCGGCGTTGTTGGTCGGACCGGCACCGAACACTCGCGCCAGGGTGGCCAGGGTGACGAAGGCTGTGCCGCCTTCGCTGGTGTAGTCGTAGGCTACCCCGGCCACGACAAGTGGTGCCGGGCCGTGCGGCGTGGCCAGCCAAAGAGTGTCGCCGATGGCCAGGCCGCCCTTGCGGGACAATGGTTCGCCGATCAGCACCTCGCCCCGGTTCAGGCGAGCGGCGACCGCGTCCGGTCGGCCCTGTTGCAGCGGCAGTCGCCGGGCCAGTTCGGTCCCCGGCAGGCCGGCGACCTTGATGCCACTCAGCCAGATCTGATGTCCACCGTCGCGGGTGCGCACGCGCAGGCGACGCTGCTCCTCGACAGCGGCTACCGCAGGCGTGGCCTCCAGCTCAGCCAGCACCGTCCGGTCCAGAAATGCCTCGCCGCCAGCCCGGGCCCACGACTCGGTCGACACGTACACATCAGCCCGGATGGTCACGTCCAGCCAGGTGACCAACGTGGCCCGGAAGCTGCCCACCAACAGGGTGATGCCCACCAGCATGCTGACGGTCACGGCCAGGGCGGCCACGGCAAAACTGGTGGCCTGCAGCCGGGCCACCAGGTTGCGCAGGCTCAGGCTCGGGCCCAGGCCGTGGGGCCGGACCCGGCTGCCGACCGTGCGCACAACCCACGGTACCAGCAGCGGCAACGCCACCATGACCAGCGCGCCGTAGACGAAACCGCCCCAGCGCGTGCCGTTGCCCAGGCCAAAGAACCAGGCGGATGCCAAACCGGCCAGCGACATCCCCACCAGCGCCAACAAGCCGGCCCGCTGCCCGGTCGCCAGGTGCAGCGAGACCGGCGCCAGCAATTGCAGCGTGTCGCGGCGCGACATCTCCCAGGCGGGATAGGCCGCGCCCAGGCCCGCGCCCAGCAGGCCGACCGCGGCGCCCAACAGCACGACCGACGGCGGCAGGGTGAGCTGGTCGATCCCGGCCAGGACGTAGATGCTGGTCAGGGTTGCGCTGACGCTGCTCAGGTTGCGCAGGGCGATCACATAGCCCAGGGGCACGCCCACCGTCACGCCCAACAGCCCGAGCACGGCGGTTTCCGCCAGAATCAGGCGAAACATGTGGCGGGGGTCGGCGCCCAGGCAGCGCAGCAGGCCATACTCGCGGCGGCGTCCGGCCAGCGAGGCCTGCACGCTGGTCAACACCAGGAACAGGCCGACGAAAACACTGATCAGGCTGAGGGCCGTCAGATTCAGGCGGAAGGCCTGCAGCAGGCCGGCCGCATCCTGGCTGCGCTGTTCGGGGGTGAGTACGCGCACGCCAGGTCCCGACCGTTTGACCAGCCGGGCGGCCACCACCAGCGGGTCGGCGCCGGCTTCCAGTCTCAGATCGATCTGATGGATCAGCCCCACCCGGGCCAGTCTTTCCTGTACCGGCGCGATGTCCATCACCGCCAGGTTGCGCGGCGCCAGGGGCTCGAATTCCTGGAAGTCGACCAGCGCCCCGATGACCAGCCGGGCGGTGCGGCTGCCGCTGCTGACGGTGATGGTGTCGCCGGTCGCCCAGTTTTGCCTGCGGGCCAGATCCGGCGTCACCGCCAGCCAGTCCGGATGGCGCAGGGCGTCCATGAAGCGGCTCTCGGTCTGGTCGAGCGGATACTGCACCGGCGCCAGCACATCCACGCCGACGATGTCGAGCATCAGGCCGGGCCGGTTCTGGACCGCCGCGTCGACCCGGCACAGGGGCCAGGCGGCGACGACCTGCGGGTCCGCCAGCACGGGCACCAGCAGGCTTTCGGCAAAGGCGGGGGTGGTGCCGAACACCGACAGCTCGGCCTGACCGCTGATGGCCCGCACACTGCCGTCGAAGGCCTGGATCGCGCCGCGGTTCAGGGTCTGGATGGCGACCACCGAGGCCACGCCCAGCGAAACGCCGAACACCGCGAGCAGAAACAGGGTGCGCGACTGCCGGAACTGCCGCTGCACCGAGCGCAGCACGAAGCGGATCATGACGGCGACCCTTGGCTCAGCACGCCGTCGTGCAGTTGCCAGACCACGTCGGCCAGGGCCGCGATGGCCCGGCTGTGGGTGACGTAGAGCAGGGTGCCGCCTTCCTGGCGCACCAGTTCGTGCAGCAGATCCATGACCTGGCTGCCGGTCCGATCGTCCAGACTGCCGGTTGGCTCATCGGCCAGGATTAGGCGTGGCGAACGCAGCAGCGCCCGGCAGATCGCGACCCGCTGCATCTCGCCGCCGCTGAGTTTGGCCACCGAGTCGTCGCGCCGG
>JAJRWA010000024.1 GCA_024277025.1 Candidatus Krumholzibacteriota bacterium
CGCCGTGACCGAGATGTACCGCCTGCTCGACGTCCAGTCCCGCAAGGGCCTGATGCCGAAGAGCCGCGCCTCGCGTCTGAAGAGCCGCATGGCCGCCGCCGCGGCCAAGTAGCTGGCGCCCGGCGCTGGTCCGGAGGAAAATGCCGATTTCGAGGGTCCTCGCTGAGGACCCTCTTGTTGTGCCCGGCAACCTGGAAAACAACGGAACCTGAAGCGCGGTCACTCGCTGTCGACCGCGGCGAGCCCCTGCAGGACATCAGTCAGACCGTACAACCCCGCGGACCTTCCCCTGACAAACCGCACTGCCGGCAGAACACCCCGCAGGAAGGCCTGCCGGGAATGGGCCCGGTGGGTCAGGACCAGGGTCTCCTCCTGGTCGCTGAAGGTCCAGGTGTGCTCACCGACCACTCCGCCCAGCCGCTGGCTCAGGGTCGTCACGTCCGCGCCCGCCCGATTCTGCCGCCAGGTGGCGGCCAGTTGATTGGCCGTGCCGCTGGGCTGGTCGATCTTGGTCACATGATGGGTCTCCACCTGGGCGGCGTCGAAGCCGCCGGGCAGGGTGCGCGCCAGCAACTGCAGCAGCATCTGCAGAGTCGGAATCCCGATACTGTAGTTGGCGGCCTTGACCACGGGAAAGTCCGTCGCATAGCGCTCGAGGTCGGCCACTTGCTCCGGGCTGTAGCCGGTCGTGCCGATGACCAGGCCGGCCGACAACTCGCGAGCGGCAACCAGCAACCCGCCCAGGGCCGGCGCCAGACTG
Source organism: Candidatus Krumholzibacteriota bacterium (assembly GCA_024277025.1). GTDB lineage: Bacteria > Krumholzibacteriota > Krumholzibacteriia > LZORAL124-64-63 > LZORAL124-64-63 > JAGRNP01. Next base: position 761 of record JAJRWA010000024.1, read on the forward strand.
AAGTCGATAACCACGCAGCCGTGAGGCAGGCTCGCGGTCATTTCGTCCTGACCGATCACCGGCAGGGTCGGGTGCAGTTCACCGGCTGCCAGTCGGCGTCCGGGCTCGGTGACCAGGCCGACCAGTTCGGCGTCGCCGGCCTCGTCGACCAGGCCCGTCAACAGTCTGCCCATGCGTCCTTCGGCCCCGTGGACCGCCACCTGGATCACGAGGATCCCGCCTGGTCGCTCGACTCCTGCGCCATGAAGGCGCTCAGGGTACTCTCGTAGAACTGGACCAGGAAAGTCAGGCTGTGCTCGTCGACGTGCACCAACGGCAGACGCGGGTCACGCTTGCAGAGGCCGGCCATGCTCAGCAGTTCCTTGACCGGCACCGGATTGGCTTCGATGAAACAGGCGCTGGTGATCGGGTCGAAGGCGCGGCTCATGGGCCAGGCCTGGTTGATGTCTCCGGCCGACCAGGCCCGCCAGAAGCGCGACATGGCTCCGGGCAGCAGGTTGCTGACCACGCTGATGGCCCCGTGACCGCCCAGGCCGAAGATATTGAAATTCAGGCCGTCGTCACCCGAGAAGACTTTCAGGTCACAGCGCGCGATGGCCTGCTCGATCTGGGCCAGATTGCCGCTGGCCTCCTTCAAGGCCACGATATTCGGCTCGGCCGACAATTGCGCGGCGGTTTCGGGCAGGATGTTGACCGCCGTGCGCCCAGGCACGTTGTACAGCACGATGGGAATATCCACCTGGCGTGCGACCTGCCGGTAGTGGGCCAGGAGTCCCCGCTGCTGGGGCTTGTTGTAGTAGGGCGAGATCAGCATGGCTGCATCGGCGCCCCACTCCTTGACCAGCCGGGTCTGCTCAATGGTGATGTCCGTCGCATTGGACCCCGAGCCGGCGACCACGGCGCAGCGGCCGCGGCACTGGTCCACCGCGGCCCGGATCAACCACTCGCGCTCGGCGGTGGTGAGGGTCGCCGCCTCGCCGGTGCAGCCGACCGGGACGATCCCGGCCACACCGCCATCGATCTGACGCTGGATGAGCCGCTGCCAGGCCTTGCGGTCCACCTGGTCACCCGCGAAAGGCGTCACCAGGGCCGTATAGATCCCGTCCGGCATTTCCCAGGTCTTGTTGCTCATCGCGCGAACTCCTTGCAAAGTTGTGTCGGTGGAACTCAACAGCCGAGGTCGAACCTGCCGCTGAAACTGGTCACCGCGGGGCCCCGCAACAGCAGGCCGCCGGTGCTCTGGTTGACGGTGATGCGCAGCAGATCGCCGCCGCGCGTGCGCAGCGCGACCGGACTTTCGGCCTGGCCCAGATGGCACAGTACCACCGCCGCCGCCGAGGCGCCAGTGCCGCAGGCGAGGGTCTCGTCCTCCACGCCGCGCTCATAGGTGCGCAGGCGGAATTCGCCGCTGCCAGGATCCCGCATGACCCAGTTGACGTTCGTGCCCGCCGGCGCAAATATCCGGTGGTGGCGGAAGGTGTTGCCCCATTGGCGGAGATCCAGATTCTCGGTGTCGCTGACCGGGATCACCAGGTGCGGAACGCCGGTGTTGCAGGTGCAGTGCTGTTCCCAGGGGCTCCCGGGCAGGTCCACGTCCAGTTCCAGGCCGGACCAGCCCGTCAGGCTCACCGTGATATCCGTCGGCCCATGGACCATTCCGCGCAGCACGCCGGCCCGCGTGTCGAAGGTGCACTCGGAACCGCACAGATTGCGCTCGAAGGCAAAGGCGACGCTGCAACGGGCGCCGTGGCCGCACATCTCGACCTCGCCGCCGTCCGCGTTGAAATAGGTCATGCGAAAGTCCGTGCCGGATGACTGGCCGGGGCCGATCACGATCAGCCCGTCGGCGCCGACGCCGAGTCTGCGGTCACAGATCCGGGTGACGGCTGCCGGCTCGAGGCGGCAGCCGTCGGGCAGGTCCGCGGCGTTCAGGAAAACAAAATCATTGCCGGCACCGTGCATCTTTACGAACGGGATCGAGTGCAGCCCGCTCATGGTCCTTCTCCTTCTGCTGGCGGCTCGGCCCCGGCGGCGGTCGAATCCGCAACGGCCGAGTCCCCGACCAGCGAATCAGCCAGGGCTGCGGCCAGGGAATCCCCGGGGGTCGGGGCCGGCGGGGTCCAGGGCGTCAGCGAGTAGGCCGTCCCCGGCAGTTCCACACTGGTGTCCAGGCCCGGCAGCACTTCCAAGCCCTCGGTCATCAACCACGGCTCCAGGAAGTGGGTGGCCACGCTGTCACCGGCGGCGGAATCCGGCCAGGCCAGGCTGCGGCCCAGCAGAGAGTCCGCAACCCCGCTGAAAGTCGAATCCCCGTCCACGTCCACAAAAACAAACAGACGGTTGGCACCGGGCGCCACCTCGCTGATCGGCGAGCCGCCGGCGGGGTCTAGGACGGCGAAGTTCCCGGTGCTCACCGGTGCCGGCACCCAGCCGGTGTCATTCTCAGTGATACGCGCCGTCCAGGCCATCGTCAGGCCGGGGAAATCCGCTGCGGCGAACGGTCCCACCAGCAGACGGCCGGGTGTGTTGGGCGGGTACAGGGTGACCACACCGGCGGCCAGCTGCGGGTTGTTGTCCGCCAGGCTCAGGGTATCGGGGAGCAGCCGCTGGGCCTCCTTTTCGCCCGGCCGCAGGTCGCCGTTGCCATCGGCGAAGCCGCGCAGCAGCCACGGTCCGCCGGGCACCGGCAACCAGTCGAAAACATAGGTGCCCGTCTGGTCGGTCACCGTGCGCCGCAAGAGAGGCTGTTCGAAATATTCAAGGGTGTCCGGCGGTACGGCGTAAAGTTCCACCACACCGTTGGTCACGGCGCTGTCCGCCATGACCAGCACGCCGGTGATGCGCCCGGTCGGAATGCTGTCGCCGGTGGCGATGGGAAAACGCCGGCTGCGCCGGTTGCTGACCTTGTGCGCGTCCTTCATGCCAGCCGCAATCTCCACCACAATCACGGTGTCGGGCGGCAACGGTTGCTCCAGGACGATGTCCGCCCGGATAGCGCCGTGCCAGCGCGTGTCGCGGATGCGCTGGTCGGGGAAGAAATGCAGCCAGGTCACCGCCGGCTTCCGCTCCATCTTCTCGGAAAAGGTCAGGTTCAGCTCGATGACTTCCCCGAGGCCGGTGCTGGCCGAGTCCGGGATCATGAACACCAGGTGCGGACGGACGGTGTCGAGCGGGCCGCCCGGCGGCGGCTCGACCACCGCGCAAGCCACCAGGATCAACGCGAGGCCAACGGCCAGCAGCAGACCCAGGGCCCGGCGCGCGATGGCGCCGGTCCCCGGCTCGACTGGGCTGCCTTTGCTTCCCTTCAGGCGAACGGCTCCCTACTTGATCAGTGTGGCCAGGATGGCGCGCTGGGCGTGCATCCTGTTCTCGGCCTCATCAAAGACCACCGAGTGCGGCCCGTCCATGACTTCGTCCGTTATCTCCTCGCCGCGGTGGGCGGGCAGGCAGTGCAGCACGATGTGCCCGGCGTCCGCGGCACTCAGCAGGTCCGCCGTGATCTGGAAGGGAGCGAAGTCCCGGCGCCGCTTGACCGCCTCGGCCTCCTGGCCCATGCTGTAGAAGGCGTCGCTGTAGATGACGTGGGCACCTTCGACGGCTTCGCGCGGGTAGTGGGTGATCATGAACGACGCACCGGCCGCCTCGGCCCTGCGCACGACCGCTTCGTCGGGCGTGTACTCCTCGGGACAGGCCAGAATGAAGTTGAACGGGAAGCGGATCGCCGCGTTCAGCCAGCTGTGCGCCAGATTGTTGCCGTCGCCGACCATGACCACCGTCTTGCCGTCGATGGACCCCAGGTGTTCTTCGATCGTCATGATGTCGGCCATCACCTGGCAGGGATGGTTCAGGTCGGTCAGGCCGTTGACCACCGGCACGGTCGCGTGTTTGGCCAGGTCCACCACTTCCTGATGATCGAACCAGCGGATCATGATGCCGTCCACGAAACGGCTCAGCACCTGCGCCACGTCGTACACCGACTCGCGCGTGCCCATGCCGATTTCCTTGTCCGTGATGAACAGCGTGTTGCCGCCCAGTTGCTGAAAGCCGACCTCGAAGCTGATGCGTGTGCGCAGGCTGGGCTTGGCAAACACACAGGCCAGAGTCCGATTGGGATGGCTGTGCGGCAGCTTGTGCGCCCGGGCCAGGGGCTTCTGCTCACGGGCCAGGCTCAGGATCGCGCGCAGATCCTCGAGGCTGTAGTCATCGATGGCCACAAAATCCTTGTGGGCGGACAGGCTTTTCTCAGACACGATGGGTCCTCCGGTCTTGGGGTCTTGCCGACGAATTCGATTCCCCGCCAAGGTAAAGCATGACGGGCGCTTTTCCACCTCGAAATACCCTACAGAATGTAGCGCGACAGGTCCTCGTCCCGGATGATTGCGGCCAGTCGCTCGGTCACGAATGCCTTGTCGACGGTGAACTGGTGCCGCGTGACATCCGGTACCTCGAACATCAGGTCGTCCAGCAACTGGGCCATGATCGTCTGGAGTCGCCGGGCCCCGATATTCTCCATGCGCTTGTTCAGTTCCGCGGCCAGCCGGGCCAACTCGACCATGGCGTCGTCCGTGAAGGTGATCTCGCAGTTGTCCACGCCCAGCAGGGCGATGTACTGCCGGATCAGGCTGCCTTCGGTGTCGCGCAGAATGCGGACGAAATCCTCTTCGGTCAGACTCTGCAGTTCGACCCGGATCGGGAAGCGGCCCTGCAACTCGGGAATCAGGTCGCTGGGCTTGCTCATGTGGAAGGCGCCCGCGGCCAGGAACAGGATGTGGTCGGTCTTGACCGGGCCGTACTTGGTGCTGACCCCGGCCCCTTCCACGATGGGCAGCAGGTCCCGTTGCACACCCTCGCGACTGACATCCGGCCCGCTGCCGCCGCCGCGTCCGCCGGCGATCTTGTCGATCTCGTCCAGGAAAATGATGCCGCCGTTCTCCACCAGCTCGATCGCCTCGGTCACGATCTGATCCATGTCCAGGCGCTTGTCGGCCTCCTGCTCGCGCAGATGGCGCCGGGCCTTGGCCACCGACATCTTCTTCTCGGTGGTCTGCTTTGGGAACATGTTCTTCAGGCTCTCGCCGAAGCTGGCGTCGAATTCCTCCCCCGCCGAGGTGAAGATGTTGGCGATCGGGACCTTGGACTGCTCGGTGGTCACGGTGACTTCCTTGTCGTCGAGTACGCCTTCGGTCAGCTGCTTGCGGATCTTGTCGCGGCTGCGCTCCCAGCGGGCGCGGCGATCGGGGTCCTCCTGCAGTCCGCTCAGGGGCGGGAAAAGGGTGTCGACAAGCCGGTCTTCCACGGCGTTGTCGATCTCGGCCGTGAAACGGGCCTCGGCGCGTCGGCGCACCAGCGAGATGGCATTCTCCACCAGATCGCGCACCATGGAATCCACGTCGCGCCCCACGTAGCCCTTCTCGGTGAACTTGGTGGCCTCGACCTTGAGAAAAGGCAGGTCCGCGATCTGCGACAGGCGCCGGGCGATCTCGGTCTTGCCCACGCCCGTGGGCCCGATCAGGATGATGTTGTTGGGCACGACCTCGCGGCGCAGCTCATCCGGCAGCTGCATGCGCCGCCAGCGATTGCGCAGGGCGATGGCCACGGCCTTCTTGGCGTCGCCCTGCCCGATGATGTAGCGGTCGAGCATGGCGACGATCTCGCCGCAGGTCCACATGGTGGCGCTTTCAATCTGTTTGATCTTCACGGTCGTTTCCTTCCCCGGCGCCCAGTTCCAGCACGGTGATGTGGGTGTTGGTGTAGATGCAGATCTCGCCGGCGAGCAGCAGGCTCTTGCGGCAGATTTCGGACGCCGGCAATTCCGTGTTCTGCAGCAGGGCGCGGCCCGCCGCCAGGGCGTACGGTCCGCCCGACCCGATGGCCGTCACGTTGTCGTCGCTCTCGATGATGTCGCCGTTGCCCGAGACGACAAAGATGTTGTCCTTGTCCATGACCACCATCATCGCTTCCAGTTTGCGCAGGATGCGGTCACTGCGCCACTCGCGCGCCATCTCGACGGTCGCCCGCTTCAGATGTCCGCGATAGCGTTCGAGGTGCCCCTCGAACTTCTCGAAGAGACTGAAGGCATCGGCCGCGCCGCCGGCGAAGCCGGCCAGGACCTTGCCGCCGAACAGTTCGCGCACCTTGACGGCGCCGTGCTTGACCGCGGTGTTGCCCAAAGTGACCTGGCCGTCGCTGCCGATGGCTCCCTGGCCATCCCGCAGCACCGCCAGTACTGTTGTCGCTCGCAATTTCATGGGATTCTCCGGCTTCTAGTCAGACTTTCCAGTGCCGCCCGCCCGGGGATGAGCCGCGTCGAAAACCGCGCGCAACCGGCCCCGGCCGAGATGGGTATAGATCTGCGTTGTCGAAAGGTTGCGGTGGCCCAGGAGCTCCTGCACCACCCGGATGCCCGCCCCGCCATCCAGCAGGTGGGTGGCGAAACTGTGCCGCAGCGTATGGGGAGATACGCCGGCGGCGCCGGCCAGTTCCCCGGCGTAGTGGCTGACTCGCGCCTGTACCGTCCGCCGGGCGATGCGCCGCCCCGGGCGTCCCTCGAAGACCGGCCGTTCGCGCGCCTCACCGCGCAGGGTTCCGTCCAGAGTGTCCTGCCACACGGCAGGCTCCAGGCGGCCGGCCAGATACTCGGATAGCGCCTGGGCGGCACAGCCACCCAGTGGCAGGACGCGCTCCCGGGCCCCCTTGCCCAGGACCTTGGTCCGGCCTGCGGCGAAATCCAGATCCCCGAGATCCAGACCGACCAGTTCGGCCAGCCGCAGGCCGAGGCCGTAGATCATCTCGAACATGGCCCGGTCCCGCCGCCCGCGTTCAGTGCCCGGGTCGGGCGCTTCAATGAGCTGGGTCGTCAGTGCGAGGTTCAGGTCGTGGGGCAGCCGCCGCTCCCGTCCACCGCGGCCGCTGCGCAGATTCCCCGGCACCTTCTGCACCACGCCGGCCAACTGCAGGTAGCCATAGAAACTGCGGATACCGGCCAGATGGCGGTCGACCGTGGTCAAGCGCCGCTCCTCGCGCCGCAACTGCGCCAGATGGGCCCGGATCAGCCCACGCTGGTCTGCCAGGCGGGGCCACTGCGGCCGGTCCGGCGGGTCGTTGACGACACCGAGGGCGCAGGCAGTCTGCAGAAAAAGGCGCACGTCCCGGCCGTAGGCCTCCACCGTGCGGGGACTCATACCCCGCTCGTGGCGCAGATATTCCAGGTAGGGTTCCAGGTAATCCGGGGACCGGCTCTCCTGCATGGCGGCACACATCCTTGTTGGCCCGAAGTTACCATCAGCCCCGGCCGGCGGCAAGCAGGTCCGACACCGGCGCGCTCGCCAGCCAGCGCCGCAGGTGCGCCGTCGCCCGCGCGGACTTGGCCAGTTTGCGCTCCCGTTTGCCACGGACACGCTCCGCCAGATCCGGCAGGATGCCGAAATTGGCATTCATCGGGATGAGGCGTTCGGTGGTCGTGTCGAAGAGGAAGTCCCGCAGGAGGGCGCCGAGCATGGACTCCGGCGGCAGCCCGGGCAACTCCCGGGACCTGATGCGCGCCGCCACCCGCCAGGCCGTATAGAGGCCCGAAGCGATGGACTCGACGTATCCTTCGACCCCGGTGATCTGGCCCGCCACAAACACATCGTCCCGTCCGGCGAGGCTGAAGTCGCGCCGGCAGCAGCGCGGCGTGTCGAGGTAGAAATTTCGGTGCAGCTGGCCGTAACGGACGAATTCGGCGCCGGCCAGGCCGGGTATCGCCGAGAAGATTCGTTTCTGCTCGCCGAATTTGAGGCGGGTCTGAAAGCCCACCAGCCCGAACAGGGTGCCCTCCATATTCTCCTGACGCAATTGGACGACGGCGTGGGGCCGGCGGCCTGTGCGCGGGTCTGCCAGCCCGACGGGTCGCAAGGGTCCGAAGGCCATGCTCTGCGGACCTGAGGCCGCGATCTCCTCGATCGGCTGACAGCCGTCAAAGAGGTTTGCCCGGTCGAAGTCGTGCAGGTCGGCCTTCTCGGCAGTCACCAGCCCCTGGTGCAGAGCCTTGTACTGGGTTTCATCCAGGGCCGCATTGAGGTAGTCATCGTCACCGCGACCATACCGTGCCGCGCGATAGAGAAAGGCCATGTCCAGGGATTCACGGGTGACTGTGGGCGCGATCGCGTCGAAAAAATGAAGACCGGGCCGCCCGGTGATTCCACCCAGGCTGCCGATCAGCCCAGCGGACGTCAGCGGCCCGGTGGCCACCAGCCACAGGTGCCCCTCTCGCCGGGGGAGTTCCCGGATTTCGGCGCGGCTCAGCCGCAGAGAAGGCGCTTCGGCCAGCGCCTGGTCCACCGCGGCGGAGAACAACGCCTTGTCGACAGCGAGTGCGCTGCCAGCCGGCACGGCGCAGGTGCGGGCCAGGGCCAGCAGGCGGCAGTCCAGCAGGTCCAGTTCGTCCTTCAGCAGGCCGGAAGCCGTCGCCGGGGCGGTGCTCTTGAGGGAATTGCTGCAGACGAGCTGGGCCAGACCATCACCCTCGTGGGCGGGCGTCTCGACCCCGGGGCGCATCTCCACCAGTTCAACCTGCAGGCCGAGACGCGCCAACTGCAGAGCCGCCTCGCAGCCGGCCAGTCCGCCGCCGACCACCGTGACCCGAGTCACCGGTCCGCTCACGTGTCCTGGTCGGCAGGCGCCTGTCCGGTGACCTTTTTCCTGGTGACCTTCTTTGTGCCGGCCTTCTTGCTGGTCGCCTTCTTGCTGGTTGTCTTCTTCTTGGCTGTCCTTTTTTTCGTGGTCTTCTTCTTGGTCGTCTTCTTTTTGACAGCTTTCTTGCGGGTCGTCTTCTTCTTGGTCCTGGCCCGTTCATTCGCCGTGGCCAGCAGGGCCAGCGCGTCCGCCACCGTGACGTCCTCCGGGTCCCGGTCCCGGCCAATGGTCGCATTGACCTTGCCATCGGTAACGTAGGGCCCGTAGCGGCCCTTGTAGACCGCCAGCGGCTCCCCGGTTTCCGGATGCGTGCCCAGATCCTTCAGCACGGTCTTCTTGTTCTTGTTCCGGATGCGCTCCAGGGCGTCTTCGAGCGTGATCGTGGACAGCGTGTCGACGGTCTGGACGCTGGCAAAGACCCGGGCGCGCTCCACGTAGGGACCGAAACGACCGAGACCGGCCCGCACGGGTTTGCCCGTCTCCGGATCGATGCCGATCTCCCGCGGCAGCGAAAGCAGGCGCAGGGCGTAGTCCATGTCGATCGCGGTCGGGTCGGTCTTCTTGCCCAGGCTGATCCGCTTGGGTTTCTTGTCGCCCTCCTGCTCGCCGAGCTGCAGGTAGGGTCCGAACGGTCCGGTCAGGGCGTAGATGTTCTGGCCGGTCTCGGGGTGGACGCCGATCGGCTCGCGCGATTTGTCCCGCTGGATGATCAACGCCAGCGCCTTTTCCGGCGTCAGCTCGTCGATCAGCAGATCGACCGGCAGGGTGGCCCGGCGATCGTCTTCGCCCTCGACGTGGACCGAGGTGTAGTTGCGCCCGATGCGCAGCACGATCGGGCGGCCCGTCTCCGGATCGTCCCCCACCTTGATGCGCGGGAACTCGATCTTGTCCAGTTCCTCGGCAATGACCTGCTCCAGGCCCGGCTCCTGGCCGTCCCCGCGGTAGAAGCGGTCCAGGAACGAGATCCAGTCCACGTCACCGGCGGCGATCCGGTCGAGGTCCTCTTCCATGCGCGCCGTGAATTTCAGATCCACGTACTTGTTGAAGTGCTCGCGCAGCAGGTTGGTCACGGCCATGCCGATGTAGGACGGCAGGAGCGCGCCGCCCTTCTTGACCACGTACTCCCGCGACTGGATCGTGGCGATTACAGCCGCATAGGTCGACGGCCGTCCGATGCCTTCGTCCTCCAGCTTCTTGATCAAGGACGCCTCGGTGTACCGGGCCGGCGGCTGCGTTTCGTGCGGGACGGCGGTCACCGCGTCAATGGCCACGTCGGGCGAAGCCGTCCCGGCCGGCGCACCGATCAGCAGGCCCTCGGTCAGATCCGGCAACAGGGTGTCCTTGCCCTTGTCGCCGTAGACTTTCAGGAAGCCGGGAAAACGGACGATCGAGCCGTTGGCCCGGAACGTCAGGACCTGCGCGCCGCTACTGTCCGCAGGCACCTTGGCCGTGATGTCGACCGCCGTCTTGTCCAGCTTGGCGTTGGCCATCTGGCTGGCCACGGCCCGGTTCCAGATCAGGCGGTACACCGCCAATTCATCACTGTCCAGGCGACCGGCAATGGCGTCGGGCGTGCGGTTGACATCGGTGGGCCGGATCGCTTCGTGGGCTTCCTGGGCGCCCTTGCTCTTGGTCTTGTAGCGGCGCGGGCCGTCGGTGTACTCGGCGCCGAAGGTGTCCCGGATCATGGCCTCGGTTTCGGCCAGAGCCTTCTCGCTGAGAGTCAGCGAATCGGTTCTCATGTAGGTGATCAGGCCCTCACGGAAGTTCCCCATGCCTTCGTAGAGCCGCTGCGCGATGCGCATCACCCGTTGGGGCGTCATCTTCAGGCGTCCGCTGGCGGCCTGCTGCAGGGTCGACGTGGTGAATGGCGGCGCAGGTCGCTGGGTCGATTCCTTGTGGGTGACGGCGGTCACTTGCCAGGGCACATGCCCCCGGGCGGCAGCAGCCAGGTCCGCGGCTCCCGTGTCGGTCAGGTGCACCCGCTTGTCGGCGTTCTTGAGCGAACCCGTGTCCGGATCGAAATCCTTGCCGCCGGCCAGCTTCACCCCGTCGATTTCGGTCAGCCGGGCGCCGAATTCCAGCTCATCGCTGGACAGCGCCGCCTCGATGTCACAGTAGCGGGCGACGTGGAACGCCTGCCTTTCTTCTTCCTTCTCGACCACCAGCCGCACGGCCACACTCTGGACCCGGCCGGCCGAAAGCTTGGTGCGCACCTTCTTCCACAACACAGGTGACAGGCTGTAGCCATAGAGCCGGTCCAGGATGCGGCGGCCCTCCTGCGCCCGCACCAGTTGCATATCCACTTCCCGCGGCGCGTCCAGCGCCGCCTTGATCGCTTCGCTGGTGATTTCATGAAAGCTGATCCGCCGCACCGGCACCTTGGGCTGCAGCACTTCGAGCAGATGCCAGCTGATGGCCTCACCCTCGCGGTCCTCGTCCGTCGCGAGCAGGATTTCCTCAGCCGACTTCATCAGCTTCTTCAGCTCCGCAACCTGCTTCTTGCTGTCGGCGGAGACGACATAGATCGGTGCGTAGCCGTCATCCAGGTTCACGCCGAAGCGGGACCACTTTTCCTTCTTGTACCTGGCGGGAATTTCGCGCGCTGAGCCGGGCAGGTCCCGGATGTGCCCGTAGCTCGAGGTGACCGTGTAGGTGTCATCCAGGAAGCGCGTGATCGTGCGGGCCTTGGCCGGGGATTCGACGATGATCAGTTTCAAGTCCTGTTCCTTCCAAGCAAAAGCCGACTGCCGCAAGTTCGGCGGTCGGAAAAATAACTGTCGGCGAAAGGGCGCCGCCAGGACAGACCGGTTCCCAGACCGGCTCAATTAACGGATTCGAGACCTTCCGAGGCGCCGCCGGTAATACCCGGCCGACCGGGCACGAACAGCACCTGTTCGATGACGGGCTCCAGATCATAGATATCCATCGGCCGAAAGGCCACCCGGGATGCATAGGCGAGCAGGGCTTCAAGCTGGACCCGGCTGATCTGCTTGTTGTTGAGCAAGGCCATCAGGTAGCCCATGCCTTCTGACGTCAGGTACCGGGCGTCGCTCTCGCCAAAAAAACGAAAAGCCTTCTCCGAGGGCGAATCCGGGGCCGGATCATGGACCCAACCGGGCTCATCACTGGGCAGCATGTGGTTCTCGATCCATTCGAGCAGCCCATGCACGTCGGTCTCCCCGAGGCCGGCCGCTTCGGCCTTGTCCTGGATCAGGGCCGCGCGCGAGCGACTCGTTTCCGGATCCAGCGAGAGGACCTCCAGCAGGAGCACCAGCAGGTGTTTCATCTTGTCGCGTGCCTGATCCATCTTGCTCCCAACCTTGATCGTCCCCACCGCGCCTTCGCCGCCAGAGCGCGCCAAAGCTAGCATGGGTCCCGTCATCCGGCAAGTCAGACAGTCTTCCCGCAGCACTTCTTGTACTTCCGGCCACTGCCGCACGGACACGGGTCGTTGCGCCCGACCTTGGGCTCCTGCCGCTGCTGCGGACGCTGGGCGGCGCCTTCCGGATTGTTGGTGACCGCATTCCCGGGTCCGGTAGCCTCGTAGGCCGAAACGGCCTGATGCTGGGTCTGCATCTTCTCCACGGCCGGCGCCTTCTGCTCCGGCGGCGGCGCCAGTTCGGCCCGGAAGAAGAGGCTCACCGCCGCCTTCTCGATGTTGTCCATCAGGGTCTCGAACATGTGGTAGCTCTCGCTCTTGTACTCCACCAGCGGATCGCGCTGGCCGTACGAGCGCAAACCGATGCCGCTGCGCAGAAGTATCAGCTCATTCAGATGGTCCCGCCAGTGTTCGTCGAGAATCTGGATCAGGACGAACTTCTCCAGCTGACTGGCGATCTCCGGCCCGAGGCCCTCCGCCTTGGTGGCGTACCGCTCCAGGGCGAACTCGACGAGCTTCTCCTCGAAGGCCTCGAAGCCCAACTCAAGGTGCTCTTCCTTCTCCAGCGGCAACGGCGCCAGGACCAGTCCCTGATACATGCGGGCGATGGTCGCCATGTCCCAGAAATCAGGCGCTTCATTGGGGTCGGCCGCCGCGGCGACGATGCCGGTGACGGCGTTCTGCACAAAAGCCCTGAACTGTTCGTCCAGATCCTTGTTTTCCAGGGCGTCGCGGCGCATGCCGTAGATCACTTCGCGCTGCTTGTTGACCACGTCGTCGTATTCGAGCAGGTGCTTGCGGATCTCGTAGTTCTGGGTCTCGACCCTGACCTGGGCCTTCTCGATGGCTTTGGTGACCATCGAGTGGGTGATGACTTCACCCTCCTCGACGCCGAGCCGGTCCATGACCTTGATGATCCGGTCGGGACTGAACAGGCGCATCAGGTCGTCTTCGAGGGACAGAAAGAAGATAGACGAGCCCGGATCGCCCTGACGCCCGGCCCGCCCCCGCAGCTGGCGGTCGATGCGCCGGCTCTCGTGGCGTTCGGTACCGATGATCTGCAGACCCGCACTCTGGCCTTCGTACTCCTCGGGCTGCAGGTCGGGATCGGCCGCCCAGACTTCGGGCAGCCCGACGATCTCGGGCGCCAGCTTGATGTCCGTGCCACGGCCGGCCATGTTGGTCGCGATGGTGACCGCGCCCTTCTGCCCCGCCTCGGCCACGACCTCGGCCTCCCGCTTGTGCTGCTTGGCGTTCAGCACATTGTGGTTGATCCCCGCGAGCTTGAACATGCGGCTGAGCAGTTCACTGACCTCGACGGTCGTCGTACCGACCAGTACCGGCAGGCCGAGCTTGTGCATGCGGGCCACCTCATCCCGGATGGCCTTGTACTTCTCTTTCTTGGTCTTGTAGATCAGGTCGTCCTGGTCGTCGCGCACGATCGGCCGGTTGGTCGGAATGACCACCACGTCGAGATCGTAGATGCCGTTGAACTCCGCTTCTTCCGTTTCCGCGGTGCCGGTCATGCCCGAGAGCTTGTCGTACTTGCGGAAGAAGTTCTGCACCGTGACCGTGGCCAGGGTCTGGGTCTCCTTCTGGACCGTGACGCCTTCCTTGGCCTCCAGCGCCTGGTGCAGGCCGTCGCTGAAGCGGCGTCCCGGCTGCAGGCGGCCGGTGAAAGTGTCAACGATGACGACCTTGCCCTCCTGCATCACATACTCGACGTCGTTCTCGTAGAGTGTGTAGGCGCGCAGCAACTGGTCGACGTTGCTGATCAATTCGTTCTTCTGGGCGTAGGCCTGCTCGACCTCGGCCAGGCGCTTGGCCTTTTGTTTCGCGGACAGGGCTTCATCGTCGTTGATTTCCCCCACCGCCGTGGCCAGGTCCGGCAGGACGAAGAAGTCCTCGTCCCCCTGGGAAAACACTTCGCGACCCTTGTCGGTCAGGTCGACCTGGTTGTTCTTCTCCTCGACCACGTACAGCAGGTCACCGTCCGCTTCCCACATGGCCTTGTCGCGCATGAAGGCCTCTTCGGTCTTCTGCACGGTCTCCAGCACGCCCGGTATCTGGGCCAGTTTGCGGAAGCGGGGATTCTTGGGCCCGCCGTGGCTGATCCGCAGCAGCTTCAGGGCCGTCTCATCGTCGATGTCCACGTCTTCACCCTTGAGCGCCGGCCGCATCACGCGCTCAACGTCGCTGAGCCAGTTGTTGACCATCTTCATCTGCTGGCGCACCAGGGTGTTGACCCGGGGATTCAGCTCGGCGAACTGATGGGTGGACTTGTCCACGGCCCCGCTGATGATCAGCGGCGTGCGCGCCTCGTCGATCAGCACCGAATCAACCTCGTCGACAATGGCGAAATGGAAATCCCGGTGCACCAGGTGCTCCGCGTGCACCACCATGTTGTCGCGCAGGTAGTCGAAGCCGAACTCGTTGTTGGTGCCGTAGGTCACGTCGCAGGCGTAGACTTCGCGGCGCTCCTCGGGGGTCATGTGTCCGAGGATGAAGCCCACGCTGCAGCCGAGAAACTCCAGGACACCCCCCATCCACTCGGCATCGCGCCGGGCCAGGTAGTCGTTGACCGTAACCAGGTGCGCACCCTTGCCGGGGATGCTGTTCAAATACAATGGCGCAATGGCCACCAGCGTCTTGCCCTCGCCCGTGGCCATCTCGGCAATCTTCCCCTGGTGCAGGACGATGCCGCCCATGAGCTGCACGTCGTACGGAACCATGTCCCAAACGGTGTCCTGGCCCCAGACCACCCAGGTCGCCTTGCGTTCAGCCAGCCGGCGGCACCCTTCCCAGACCACGCCGTAGGCTTCGACCAGCAGATCGTCCAGCGACTCCCCTTCGGCGTGCCGCTGCACAAATTCGCTGCGTTTGGCCCGCAGTTCGTCATCGGACAGGCTGGCGTACTGGCCTCGCCCCTCCTTGATGGCGTCGACCAGCGGCTGCAACTGAGCCACATCCCGGTTCCGCTTGCCGAACATGTTCTCGATGAATCCCAACAGGCCCTTGGCCATGGGCGCACTCCTATTCGTTGTTGCGGCCGGCGGTCGGGCCGGACGGGGACGCCGCAAATCCGGCGTCGATGATTCCATTATAAATGTCGCGGTCGATCAAGACCTTTTCCACGTAGGCGCGTGTCTCCGGGTAGCCGATCCAGGCGAGGTAGATATCCCGGGGGGCCTCGCCGCCCAGTTGCCGGTCCCAGCGACCGGCTGCCCCGGGCCCCGCGTTGTAGGCCGCCACCGTCCGGTACGGGTCGCCACCGTACCGCCGCCGGTTTTCGGTCAAAAGCCCGTCCCCGCGCTGGACACTGACCGCCGGTACCCGCCAGTTGCCGGCACCGAAGACGGCCCCATTCTGCGGGTAGTGAAAGGGCATGATCTGCATCCAGCCCAGGGCTCCGGCCCGCGACCGAACGGCGGGTTCAAACAGTGATTCGTTGCGAGCCACCGCCAAAAGCAGGGCCGGCTCATTGTCAGCTGCGGCAATAGCCTCCCGGATGGCCCCGGCCGCCGGCAAAGGGTAAAGAAATAGCCTTTTTTCGGCCCGCGTCAAACCGCGCCCCGGCAATTCGAAGGCCAGGCCCAGAATGCCGCGCATGTCACCGGCCGCCAGGCAGAAGCCCAGGAGCGCGTGACGGTCCAGTTCGCTCCCCCTCACTTCCGGCAGCAGCGCCGGCACCGGTGACGGCCGTGGTGCCGTGCGCCAGCCGCTGACCCGACGCACATCCCGAGCGAAAGCGCCGCGAAGCAAATCCCCGGCCCACGGCCGTCCCCGAAAGCGACGACCGACCAAGGCCAGGGCCGAATCAACGGCCGCCGGGGATCCTGTGTTCGCCAGCAGCGAGTTCTGGTAGGCAATGGCCCGCCGGCGCCGGTCCTCGTTGACGCGCGACGGATTGGCCAGCGTGACTCCCCAGCGGTACCACAGCGGCCACAGTTGCTGGTCCGCCGCGGCCACGAAGGACTGCCGCCCGGCCGGCGTGGCCGGTGCCAGATCCGGCGCCAGCCCCCGTTGAATCCGAAACCGGGCCACGTCCACCGCATCGTCGCTACTGGGCACTGCGTCGGTCCCGCTGGTACTGAGCACCGGCTGCCACTGCTGGATCTCGTCGGCAAAAGCCACCCGCTCCGGCCCGACGAAACGGGCCAGGCCGAGGTCCCGCAGTTCCCGGGCCGTGCGCAGATCATTCTGAGCCAGGGCCAGCACCAGGGCCTGCTCGGTCCACTGCCGCAAACGCCGGCGCAGGGCCTTGGTGCCGTGCCCCTGTTCCGCCAGGCGCAGGGCCTGCCGCAAGTCCGCCAGGCCCTCCACCCAGGCCCCCTTGAGAATTCTGATTTCCGAGGCCCGTCGCCAGACATCCAACTGCCAGCCGGGTTTCAGGCCGGGTCGAGCCGCCAGTTGCTCGTAGGAGCCGGCGAGCCCCCGCCGCAGACGCCGCTGTCCACGGACCCACATCCCCTGTTGCGCGAAGCGATCCGGCGGATGAGGGAATTTCTTAAAGTGGGCCGGCAAGTCCTTGCTGTCCAGAAGGATTGCACCCAGCGCGGATTGCCAGTACCCCGCAAGGGTCGAGCCATAGAGCTCGGCCGCGGTCACCGAGCCGGTCGGCAAGCGCCCCAGAAGGCGTACCAGGTCCTTTGGATCCGCTGCCGGGGGCAACACCGGCCGGCTGGCCTCCCGCCGGCAAACCACCCACAGCTGCCAGGCGTTCACAGCATCAAACGGGCCCAGTTCCACCATGGCAGGCCAGAGTTCTTCCTCGCCCGCCGTTCCGGTTTGGTTGAGCCTTTGCAGCAACCGGCGCCGCAGGTCCCAGATCAACTCTTCACGGGCCGGCAGGCGGTGCACGGCGGCCGCGGCCAGCACTTCGCCCGCCAAGCGGCTGGCCTCGACCAGGTCACCGGCAGCCACAACCCGCCCGAACGCAGCAGCCAGGCGCTCATTCCGGAGAAACGGCACCGCCGGATTGCCCTCGCGGCCGGCGACCAGGTCGCGCAATGCCCAGTTGGCCTGTCGCAGCCAGACCGTATCCCGGCCGGCCGGAAACAGGGGGCCCAGCAGGCGGGCCGTCAGCCCCCCGGCAGGGCCGGTCGCGGCAGCGTCGAGCACCTTCGCGGCGGCGTTGGTCCAAACCGTGTCCAGCTTTACCGGCTCCAGAAGTCCGGCGGGATAGCCGTTCGCCAACTCGATCGCGGCCGGGTTGGACCACGTGCCGACCTGGAACTTCTCAAGAAACGGATCATGGAGCGGTGCGGCCGCCACCCTGGCTGCGGTCACGACCGCTGCACAGGCCACCAAGACCAGGACGGGCAACCGCCAACGGAAATTCTTCAATGGAGGAGCACCACCTTGCGCGTCAAGACCTGACCGGTTCCTTCCAGTCGCAGAAAATACGGACCGGCCGGGGCGCGGGCCCCCGTCGTCGTCTGGCCATCCCAGACCACCAATTGTCCGCCGGCAGCGAAGCGCCGCGTGCTGACCAGCTGTCCGCGCACGTTGTACACGCGCAGCGTCGCCGACCGGTCAAGCGGAATATCGAGCATCAGCCGGACTTCACCCCGGGCCGGGTTGGGCCACGGCGTGCCCATCACCGCTGTCCGGCCGTCACCACCGTCAGGATAGAGCACGACCGGTCTACTGGCCACTTCTCCCGGCGGACGCTTGCCCACGATCCGGATCTGGTGGCGATGACGCGGGCCGAGATCGGCAATCCCTGACAGCTGCGAGCCGGGAATGCGGTACAATCCGGCCGCGTCCGGCGCGACGTCCTGGGTCAGGATCTGCTGCCAGTCGGTTTCAGCATCGGGCCGGGTCTCCACCTGGAAAAGCAGGGTCTGCCGGGTATCCCACGGCCAAGGCCAAACCAGATCCCCGGTCCAGCGGGGGACAAACTCGACCACCCCGCTCTCGGACCTGATGACTTCCAGATCGGCCACGAACCAACCGCGGGCGCGCCAAAGCCGGTTGGCGCCGAAGACCAGTCGCAGCCGCCAGGGGCCGGGTTCCGGCGGCAAGGGAAAAGTATCGACCCGCCAGCGGACCACATCGCCGTCCAGCGCCAGCTCCGGCGCCACAAAGGCGGCTTGCCCGTGCAGAGGATTGCTGGACCGGCTGGCGATGCTCCCGGAGTACCCGGCCAGGGAAACCGCATGCTGTTCCTGTCCGTCGGGGCCGACCCAGCGAACCACACCGCCATCCATGCCGGTCAAGCCGGTCAACATTTCCACTTCGATCGCATGAACCATGCGGACCGCAGCCGCTTCGCTGTCGAGGGGGCCACTGGTCAAAGTTGTGTGGGCCCCGTTGCCGTAGGTGACGGCGGGCCAACTGCCAGGATCCGTGAAGCCCGCCCCGGTGCAGGCCAGCACCGGGCTCTGGTCACTTGTCAGCCAGGGCGCACCCTCCCAGCGGTGCCAGGTCGTGTCGAGGTTCTCATCCGGATGATCGATCCGCCACTGTCCGGGCCAGTTCTCGCGAAAATCAAGGATATCAGCCGGCGTGCGCCAGGCCCACTCCCGGTTCTCCAGGGCGTAGACCTGACCGCCCTCGGCAATCCGGATCTCAAACAGCGTGCTGGCTCCGGCGTCCGGCGCGGGGTCGGTTTGCCAGGCTATGCCGCGATCGGGTACCCATACGCCGGGGCTGTTCTCCACCAGATTGAAAGTGACCGCGCGCAGCCCGTTGGCGACGAAGGCGCCGTTCTCGGCGTTGGACAGCGCCCTGAGCTGGCCACGCAGCGACGCGATCGCCGCACCGGTCTCCGTCACCGTCAATTGCAGCGGCCGCACGGCTTCCTCGCCGACAAAGGAGCAATCGAATGCCACGGCCGGGCCGGTGTCCAGGGCGACGCGGAAGACCATGCCGCCGGCGCCAACCGCAATGCCGTTCAGGGCAATCAGGCTCGGACCGCTGTAATAGCCGTCACTGGCCGGCAGCGTGAACGGCCCAAACCCGGTGACACCCAGGGAGCCGGGAAAAAGATCATCCGGCCCGCCGTCGTCCTCGCCAGTGGCCAGACCGCGGTCGCCGTCCGCCTCGACCAAACGGGCCCGCAGGTGCCACTGGTAGGGCCCGTCCTCGTGCCAGGCGCCCTCGGGCAGATTTTCATCGACGTGGTAGATCAGCAGGCCACCGCCGGGAACCGCCGCGTCGAAGGGTGCGCTGGCCGCCGGGTCGCGTGTCTCCAGCAGGAAGAACTCCGGACCGACCGCGCCGTTGGTCCAGACCCGTGCGGCCTCCCCCGCACTCAGCGCATAGGCACTGGTGCCCGTGCCGGCGAGGTTGTGGGCGGTGCGCCACCCCATCTGGACGGCACTGTAGGCATCCGGCAGGGCGGCACCCCAGCCGCCGCCGGTGCCCCAGGCGCCAGAGCTCATCAGACTGAACCGACCAAGGCCACCGACGGACTGCACTTCACTGCCGCCGCTGGGGTGCAGAATGGGATCGTAGCGGTCCTCGAGCCCGAGCAGGTGGGCGGTCTCGTGGGCCCAGATGCCGGGGCCGCTCTGCAGGCTGGCGACCGCGTAGAACGAAGCGGTGACGCCGCGCGACTCAACCGGTTCAGCAAGGAAGAACTGCAGCGCCTGAATCAGTCCCTCGCCCGGATCATTCTCGTTGCCGATGCCCGCGTGCAGGATCAGCACGCCGTCGACCTGTCCGTCGTCATCGTCGGTGCCGGCGATACCGTCGGGCCCGTCCAGGTCCAGGCGCCTGAACTCCAGGCCCAGATCCCGCACCGCGGTGATGGACTCGGTGGCCAGCTTGCGGGTCCGCGTGAAGCCGTTGAGATCCCGGTCACTGTATTGCCGCCGCGGCTCGGGCAGGTGAACGACCGGTGCCACGATGATGCTCAGATCCAGGCGCCCACCGGACGCCACCCGGAAGTAGTTGTGCAGGGATTCGCCACGGTCGGGCACCAGCCGTGGCGACAGGGTGCCCGGCTCCCAGCCCGCCGGCAACCGCGCGTCGGCAAAATCGACCGGAATCACCAGCAGACCGAAGCGGGCCGGCTCGCCACTCTTTTCCGCACTCAGACTGCGGGCGCGCATGGCTTCCCGCCGCAACGAGCGCAGGCGTTGCAGCTCGGTTGTGCCTGTGGCGCCGAGCGCCGTGCCCGCAGTCAGCAGCAGCGCGGCCAGCAGCCAACAGCGAGTCAACAGTCGGGCCCGGCAGCGGGATTGCATCTTCGATTCGCCTCGGTTCAAAGTCTGCGGAACAAACGGATCAATACGCAACCGGCCCGCGCGCGGGGAGTTCCCTGCCGGGCCGGCCACTGTCTCAATATAAGGCCTGCGCTCAGTGATTGAAATGGCGTCGCCCCGTCAGAATCAGGGTGACACCCAATTCCGCCGCTCTGGCGGCGACCTCGTCGTCCCGGATGGAGCCGCCCGGAGCGATGATGGCCCTGGCACCGGCGGCCGCCAGCTTCTCCATACCATCCGGGAAGGGGAAGAAGCCGTCCGAGGCCGCCACACAGCCCGTCAGATCCAGATCCTGATTGGCGGCCTTGAGTACGGCCAGCTCCGTCGAATCAACCCGGCTCATCTGGCCGAACCCCATGCCGAGAGTGGCCGTCAGGTCGCCCAGGACGATGCCGTTGCTCTTGCCGTGCTTGCACACCTTCCAGACCATCGCCAGGGCGGTGCGCGTGGCGGCGTCGGGCTCGGATCCCGCCGCCACTTTCCACTCCGCAAGCTCCGGGAAACCGGCGTCCTCGTCCTGCCGCAGTTGCAGTTGCCCCCAGGCGCGCACCCGGCCCCGGGTACGGGACAGGAATTCTGCCAGGTCGACCGTCAGCACCCGCACGTTCTTCTTGCGGGTCAGGCGGGCCAGCGCGTCGGCGGCAAAAGCCGGGGCCACGATGATCTCCAGAAAGCGCTTGGCCAGGATCTCGGCGGTGGCCGCATCCACTTCGCGGTTGAAGACGAACACGCCGCCGAAAGCAGATACCGGATCGCACTTCAGCGCCCGCTCCAGGGCGGTCACTCCCTGCCCAAGGCCAAAGCCACACGGATTGGTGTGCTTCAGCACCGCGCAGCAGGGTTCGTCGAAATCCCCCACCAGCTTCAAGCCGGCGATCAGGTCGACAATGTTGTTGTAGCTCAGCTCCTTGCCGCCCTGCTGCGTCAGCCCGATGGCCGAGAGGGCCGGTTCACCGGCGGACGCCGGGGGCAGGACTAGCGAAGCACCCTGATGAGGGTTCTCGCCGTAGCGCAGCGGCTGTCCAGGTCGCGTCTCGGTGACCTGCTCCAGCCAATCGGCGATGCCTTCGTTGTACCGCTCGGCCAGGCGGAAGGTCGCCGCCGCGGTCCGGCGCCTGAAGGCCAGGCTCGTCTCGCCCCCGCCGCTCTCGAGTTCCTGGAGCAGTTCGTCATACCAGGCGGGATCCGGCACTACCGTTACCCGTTGGTAGTTCTTCGCCGCCGACCGCAGCAGGGTCGGCCCACCGATGTCGATCTTCTCCACCGTCGCCGCCTCATCGGCCCCGGCTGCCACCGCAGCGGCGAACTGATACAGGTTGACGACGACCAGATCGATCGGTCCTATGCCCAGCTCCAGTGTCTCCTGAAAGGCCTCGCGGCTGGGCCCGAGAATGCCGCCGTGGATGATCGGGTGCAGCGTCTTGACCCGGCCCCCGAAAATTTCCGGGTAGCCCGTCAGTTCGCTGACCTCGCTGACCGGGATGTCGTTCTCCCTGAGCCGGGCCGCCGTGCCCCCGGAGGCGATCAGTTCGTAGCCGTGTCCGACCAGCGCCCGACCAAGCTCCGGCAAACGCGTCTTGTCCGTCACGCTCAGCAGGGCCCGCTTCCGGTCTAGAGATACTGCTGCCATTTGGCGGCCTCCCCGGGAAAGAGAATGCCGAGCACTTCCCGATACCGCTGGTAGGTGCGCTCCAGCACGGTGTCCGGCAGGCGGGGCGGCGGGTAGTCGTGGTTCCAGTCCAGGGTTTCCAGGTGGTTGCGCAGGATCTGCTTGTCCCAGCTCTCAGGCTCCTGGCCGGGCCGGTAGCTTTCGGCCGGCCAGAAGCGGCTGCTGTCCGGCGTCAGGGCTTCGTCGATCAGCGTGATCCGGCCGTCGATGAGACCGAACTCGAACTTGGTGTCCGCCAGGATCACCCCGCGCGGACGCGCGTAGGCCGCCGCCTCGGTGTACAGACGGAGGGAAATCTCGCGCAGGGTCACGGCGTTATCCTGCCCGACCATCTCGGCGGCCGTCTCGAAGGGGATGTTGATGTCGTGACCTTCGTCCTCTTTGGTCGCCGGCGTGAAGATGGCCGCCGGCAATTGGCCGGCCAACTGCAAGCCCTCCGGCAGACGGTGCCCGCAAACCGTGCCGTCCTCCTGGTAGCTCTTCCAGCCGGAGCCGGCGATATAGCCGCGGACCACGCACTCCACATCGAACCGCTCGGCCTTGCGCACCAGGACCGAGCGCCCACCCAGCGCGGCGGCATGGTCACTGAAAGGTGCCGGGAAACGGCTGGGGTCGGCCGTGACCACGTGGTTGGGGATGTCCGCAAAGTGATTGAACCAGGCCAGGCTCATGACGTTGAGCACAACCCCCCGGCCGGGCACGAGGTCATCCATGATGACATCGAAGGCCGAGATGCGATCGGTCGAAACGACGAGCAGTTCGTCACCGAGATCAAACATGTCCCGAACCTTGCCCTCGTACTGAGGATCAAGGCCCAGGTCCCGGGTACTACGCAACGCGCCCATGGGACCCCCTGAATGAAGTTGTCCGGTGGCCGGATACAGCAACCGGCGTGAGCTGAGCCGCGGGCTCCGGTGCTGGCATTCCCCACGGGGCTGATTTGCCGCTTTCGGGCGCAGTTTAGGCACGCGCCCAGGCGGTGTCAAGGCGGCGCCGCCTTTTGCTGAAACGGTTACCTGCCCGTCCCCATGGCTGTCCACCATTTCACGTCCCCGGCCGGGCCCCAGCGCAGGCGAATGCTGCCGTCCAGGTCGGTCCGCAGCACCGGCACCGTGTCGCCGTGCACCACGTACGGCCCGTGACTGGGATGTCCGTAGCTGTTGCCCACGCCACAACTGATCAGGATCAGACGCGGCCCGAGCAGATCCAGCCAGGCCGGGGACCCCGACGTGTCGCTGCCGTGATGCCCGGCCTTCCAGACCTCGGCAGTGGCCAGGTCGGGCCGGCTGGCCAGGAGCCGTGCCTCGCCGGCCAGCTCCAGGTCGCCGCTCCAGACCATCTTGAGATCCACGCCCCGCTGCAGCGTCGTCACGAGGCTCCAGTTGTTTTCGCTGGGCGCCCCGGCTTGGCCGGCCAGTGGGTAGGCCACGCGCAAAGTCCAGTCCTGCCAGCGGTGCAGCACTTCCCCGGCCGTCGGCCGGAGTACCGCCAGGGAATCGACCGCGTCGCCCAGGGCGCGGCCCGCCCGGCCAGCGACCAGCCAGCGGCCGACCGGAAGCTTGTCGACGAGGAGCAGGGCGCCGCCGGTATGATCCCGGTGGCCGTGCGTCAGCACGACCACGTCCAGACGAGTGCGGCCCAGACGCCCCAGGAATGGCAGCACGCTTCGGCCCAGCGGGCCGTCTGCCGGCCCGGCGGCCCGGCCGAAGCGCCCGCCCGTGTCGATCAGGGCCGACCAGCCGTCGGGAAAGACCACCAGGCCGCAATCCCCCTGGTCCACGGCGAATTGCCACACTTCCACCGGGGCGGTCCGGCCACGGCGGTTCAAGCCGGCCGGCGCGAATACCTGGCCCAGGACAGCGGGTAGAACGAGCCAGGCCCCCAGGCCGACCAGCCACTTGTACCGCGTGTTCTTCTGTGCCTGCAGCAGGGCGATCAGGGTGCCGCTCAGCAGCAGCCAACCGGCGACCGCGCCAGGGCCCGGCACCACGAGACTGCGCGACAGCCGACCGCTACCGTCAGCAACCAGGGTCACGGCGCCGGCGATTCCCCTGAGCAGCAACCACCCCCACGCACCCAGCCACTGGCCCAAAGGCAGCCAGAACCAGCCCACGACCAGGGCCAGCACCACCGCCCATACCGCCAGACCGAACAGCGGGACGGCGATGAGGTTGGCCAACGGGGACAGCAGACTGATGCGGCCGAAGCTGGCGGCCACGACCGGCAGGGTGAACCACTGGGCGGCAAAACTCACGGCCAGCCCCCCCAGGATCAATTGGGCGGCCGGCCGCCGGGCGAAGCGCAGACCTCCGGTCACCCGACTGATCAACAGGATGCCGCCGGCCGCCAGATAGGACAGTTGCAGTCCGGTGTCGAGATTCCGGATCGGCGCCCAGATTGAGCCCAGCCAATAGAGCAGGCCGAGAGCTCGCAGGGCATCCACACGCCGTCCGAGGGGGCGCGCCTGCGCGGCGAGCAGGCCCATTCCGCCGGCCCGCACCACCGAACCGGGCAGGCCGGTCAGCATCAGGTAAAGCGGAACGAAGAGCCATAGAACATGGGTGGCCGCGCGGGGAGAAAGTCCGAGCCAGCGTCCCGGGAGCAGGATGATCCCGAGCAGGATGCCCACGTGCAGGCCGCTGACGGCAAAGAGGTGGGCCAGACCCAGGCCGGCGAAAGGCGCGCTGATCGTCCGGCTTGTAGGCGACCTCGCCCCCAGCAGAACCGCCGTCGCCAGTTCTCTTTCGCGCGGCGGCAGAACGCGGCCGAGCTGCTCCATCACGCCGGTGCGGGCAGGCACCACGGTCCGGGCGCTGATCCTGGCCACCGGATCGTCAACGGTAACCAGCCGATGTTCCAGCAGCTTTCCCTGCCATCGCAGGCCACGCCCGGTCAGGTAGCGCCGGTAGTCGAAGCCGCCGGGCACCTGGGCCGCCCCCGGCACGCGCAGCACCAGGGGCCCGGCCAGAATCTGCCCCGGATTCGGCGGACGCTCGTGGCCGCTCAGGTAGACGCCCTGGCCCGCCTCGACAGCGAGCAGCCCGGGGCCTGAAGCGCCCGGCAACTCCCAGGCCAACACGACGCCCGGTGCACTCCAGCGGTTCTGCCGCCCGGGACGCGCCCAGCCGGTCACCCGCACCACGGCATGACCCGTGTCAGCCACCGCGACGGCGGGCAGCCAGCGCGCCGGAGCCGTCGCCGAACTGCGGGCTTGCCTGCCGGCCGCTTCGATGGCCCCGGCGGCGCCGTTGACGGCTGTGACACCGGCCCAGACCAGTACGGTTGGCAGGCCCCCGCCGGCAGCGAGCAAACCCGGCAACAAGGCCGAGGCTCGGACCAGGCTGCCGGCAGCCGACTCAGGCAGCGCCGCTGCCCAGGGGCCGAGACGCCCACCGAACCAGCCTCCGTCCGCGAAGCCCAGCATCTGGCAGGCCAGCCATATGACCGGCCAGTGCCGCCGACTGCCGCGCAACAGTTTTGCCGGAAACGGACCTAGGTGTGTGCAGCGGAGGGCTGAAGCTGCCGGTGATCGCCGCGGCTGTTCCAGAAGTGGCATTGGTTCCGGCCCAGGTCCTTCGACAGGTAGAGCATGGCGTCGGCCTTGCGGTACAGTTCAAAAGCATCGGCGCCGGCATCCGGGAACGTCACCGCGCCGTAGCTGAACGTCACCCGCAGCTCGATGACCTGATTGTCGTGCACGACTTCCTCGGTGTAGGCTGCGTCCAGCAGGCGGGCGGCGACTTCCTGTCCGGCTTCCTGATCGGTATCCGGCAGGATGAAGGCGAACTCCTCGCCGCCGATCCGGCAGATGTGGTCGATGCGTCGCAATTCCTCCTGCACACGCCGGGCCACCATCTGCAGAATGCGGTCGCCGACCTGGTGGCCGAAGTTGTCGTTGACCTGTTTGAAATTGTCCAAATCGGCCATGATCAGGGTCAGCGGCCCATCCGAGCGGCGGGCCCTTTCCAGTTCCATCGTGAATTGCTTGTCGAAATAGGCCCGATTGAAGGCGCCGGTCAAACTGTCGGTATGAATCCGCTGGTTGACCTCCCACTGATGCTGCCAACGCCGGGTGACAAAGCGGGTGAGGCGATCGGCCAGGCGCAGCAGGGCCTCGCGCCCCCACTCGTCGCGGGCCACCACAAAGAGCAGGCCCACTTCGCGTGCCTTGTGGTCGCGGCCGAGGGTGAGGTCAGGCTCACACAGTGGCACGGCGACGGCTGAGGTGGCGGCGAACGGGTCGCCGCTCTCCGCCCGCATCGCGGCCACGATCGGCCGGGGCAATTCCGCCGGCGCAGGAATCCAGACGGACTGGCCTTCGCCCCGCAGGGACAGCCAGTGCGCCGCCGCGTCGGCGGGCTCGGCGGCAAAAATACCGGCGGAGGATTCCGGCAGGTCGCCTTCCTCATCCAACAGGACAAAGAGGCGGAATTGGGGGGTGAATTTGCCCAACAGGCGCAGAATACCGGACAAGACAACCGCCTTCTCGCCACTCTGGGGATCGCCGATTTCCAGATCCTGCGCGTCCTCCATGGCGCCGAGCATCCCGGCAAAGCCCTTCAGGCCGGGCGGGATCGCCACGTCAGGCTGGGGGTTCGTGATGGTGCGGCCCAGCGGCCGCAGTTCAGCCGGAAGTCTGATCGCGATGGATTCGCCACCCAGCACGCCGATGTCCACCACCCGGTTCGTCCCCTTGAGCAAGCACAAGGATTCAGGGGACGCCTCGCCGGGGGTGCTTTCCTCGACCGCAACCCGCAACAGGTCGCCTCGCCGCTGAAGTTCTCCGACCACGGCGCGGGCCACCAGCAGCAGGCGCTCCGGCTCGTCCGCGCGCAAGGCCCGGCGTGCTGCCTGGCGCAGATGCGGACCCACCCGTTCCAGCGGAAGTTCAACCGCCAGAAGGTTTCGCAATGCCTGCTGCTTTGGGGCCATGGCTCCTCAGATTCGCGGTAACTGCGCTGAAGGGTGATTCAGCGTCACCCGGCCGTGCCGCCTTTCGGGGTGTCGCTTACTTGAGTAATTATGACATATTATACTTATTTTTTCAAGAAATGACATTGGTGATTCGGCCCCGATTTTGCTATTTTTAGCCGGACAGAGCCGCAAGCTTATGATTCGGCTCCCGAATTAGCCTTTAGAACAGTGGGTCTACCCATTGATTCCACTAAATATTCCGCCAATCAAGGTAGAGTCACGGATGACAACACCAAGGATCCCAATGCGATACGTTTTCAGTGGCCTTCTGCTGACCCTGCTTGGGGTCAGCGGCGCCGGGTGCTCCCTGTTTTCCGCGGCGCCGGGCAGCCAGACAGTGACCGACCAGATCCCGGCCACCACTGAAGACACCGGCGGTCCCGGCATCAGCCCCTACGCCGCTGAAGCCGACACAATCCCGGAAATCCTGCTTGCCGAGCGCCCGGGGCCGGTGGCACTGCCGGTTTCGCCGGCGGGCTACGCGAGCCTGGCTGATCTGGAGGACATTTACCAGGTCGCGCTCGGTCTGGCCGCCGAGGGCAGGGTGAGCGAGACGGAAGACCACCTGTTCATCCTGCGGGACCAGGCGGCTCTGCCGGTGCCGGCCGGCGCCGATTCCGCCTACGTGGCCCACCGCACCAGCCTCGACCGCCGGGCCCTGATGCTCGGGGCCATCCTGACCGAACAGGTGTCGTTCAACCGCACGCCGGATCAGGCCGATTCCATGCTGACCGCCGGCTACGCCCGTCTGCAGCGCGACGGTTTTCCCGACTCGCTGGTGCCGGCCACCGGCGTGACCCTGTCCGGGATCACGGCGGATCTGATGAAGATCGACAACAAGGCCGTCCGGCGCTGGGAAGACTACTTCACCGGACGCGGCCGCAAGAGCTTCCAGACCTGGCTTGACCGCAAGGCGGCGGCGGACTCCCTGATCAGCAGCATCCTGGCCGAGGCCGGTCTGCCCCGCGAGTTGATCTACCTGTCGATGATCGAGAGCGGCTTCAGTTCGCGGGCGGTCTCGAGTGCCAGTGCCGTTGGCCCCTGGCAGTTCATGGCCGGCACCGCCAGGGACTACAAGCTGCGCCGCAGTTGGTGGCTGGACGAGCGGCGCGATCTGGAGATGTCGACCCGGGCGGCCGCGAAATACCTCAGCGACCTGCACCGGCAGTTCAATGACTGGGCCCTGGTCCTGGCGGCGTACAACACGGGCAGTGGCCGGATCGCCCGCAAGATCCGCCAGCACGGGCACGACAATTTCTGGGACATGCGACTGCCCAGCCAGACCACGGCCCACATCCCGAAATTCATTGCCGCGGCCCGCATCGGCGAACACCCCGAGTTGTATGGCTTCCAGGTGAATGAGATCCCGGCCACGGCGTACGACGTGCTGCCGGTGGACGATGCCACGGATCTGGCCCTGGTCGCCCGTTGTGCCGGCGTCGAGACGGGCGTGGTCAAGGCCTTGAATCCGGCGCTGTTGCGCGGAGCTTCACCACCGGATCTGAAGAACTATCCGGTGCGGGTCCCGGCCGGGACCGGCAGCAAGGCGCGCCGCGCCCTGGCCCGCGTACCGCGGGACAAGCGCCTCACCTGGCGCCGGCACAAGGTGCAGCGCGGCGAGACTCTGGGCGCGATCGCCAGCTCGTACGGAACGTCGGTCAGCGATATCGCGCGGCTGAACAAACTGCAGAATGTGCACACCATCCATCCCGGGGACCAACTGCTGATTCCGATGCCCGCCGAGTTGGCCAGCAAGGCCCGCAAACGGGCGGCCGAGAAGGGCCACTATGTGCCGCCGGCCGGCTACGAACGGGTGAGCTACAAGGTGAAATCGGGCGACACCCTGGGAGGCATCGCCCGCAAACTTGGTGTATCGCTGACCCATCTGCGCAAGGTGAACAACATCCACCGCACGAATCTCATCCGGCCGGGGCAGCGCCTGTACGCCTATCGGCCCGGGACTTCCTAGCGGCGACTGTCTAGAAGCGGAACGACAGACTGATCCGATGGGTGACTTCGTCGATATCGAGGGAATCACCCGCGTAGGCGTAGTCCACGGTAAGGGGATTGACCCGGAAGCCGGCCCCGGCCGTCAGGTTGCCCGCCGAGAAACCGCTGTCATACCCACCCCGCAAGAAGACCTTGTGGCTGAAGCCGATTTCAAGGCCCACGTGCGCATTGGCGCTGAACGAGCCCGACGAGTACTGGTCCGCATCGCCCCGGTTGTCGAACCGGGATTCCAGGGAGCCGGCCAGGGTGAAGTCCATGTTCCAGTCCGGCACGGGCTGCCGCCAGGCCACGGCCGGTACGATGGCGGGTGTGATCAGTTCGTTGCGGCCTGTGCTCCAACTGAGATAGGTCGTTGTCAGGTCCTGGAACTTGATGCCGAAATCCAGCTGGCGCCAAACGCGGGGCCGCAGGAAGGCCACATCCGCGCCCACCCCCAGACTTGAATACTGGCCAATGCTCTGCCGGATGAACTTGACCGAACCGCCCACCTGCCAGGCGCCAAGCCTTTCACCATAGGAAAACATCAGGGCCAGTTCCTGGTCGCTCTTGTAGATGATGTCGTCCTGCAGATCAAGCAGGCCGACGATTTCATCACCGTCCACCACGCCGTCGCCATTGGTATCCAACTGGTCGGTCAACTGCTCGGTAAACGGAATGTCGTCGACGCCCAACCGGATCACGCTGAGCCCGATGCCGCTGTCCGCGCCGCCAAAGATGTTCCAATCGACGGGCTGGGTATAGGAAACGAAATCCCGGTCGATCAGGTCCCCGAAGCGCTCGGAGTGCATCAGGAGAATCTCCTTCTGTCCTAGGTTCGCCAGCCCGGCCGGATTCCAGAAGGTGGCGGAAGGGTCGTCGGCCACCGCAGTGAAGGCGCCGCCCATGCCCAGGGCCCGCGCGCCGCCGCCGTTTTCCATGAAAGCACCGGCATACTTGGTGGCCTGGGCCGATCCGGCCAGACACACAAAAACAAGGGCCAGGATGATAGCACCCGGCACCTGGCCGCCACCCGCAGGTCGCACCCGCTTCAACTGCATGTTTGCCTCGCTAACCAGGGGTAAGGTCGGAGAGTGGATTTCGTGCAACTGACGTCTATTATACGACATTTTCGACTTCCTGGAAAGCCCCCAGACACCCCAATCGGCCGCTCGGGGGAACACCCATTCATCAAATCCCGTAGAGCTTGATCTTCCGATACAGGGTCCGCTCACTGATTCCCAGCCTATCGGCCGCCAGACGTCGATTACCGTCCGCGGCCTCCAATGCGGCCTTGATCAGGGCGCGCTCGGCTGTTTGCAGATCCCCGGTCTGGGCTTCCGGCAACGGCCCATAACTGTCGTCTGACGAAAACGTTTCCACCACGGAGCCGGCGTGCCCCACCCGATCACGGTTCCCCGGCCACTGGGCCCCGCCGGTCAACAGGGCCTTGATTTCCTTGATGTCCTGCCTCAACTCCAGCAGGGTCCCGGCCAAGACGCCCAGGTCCAGCCCGGGACCGGTCACCGGATCCAGCGCCACCGGCAGATAACTGGCTGGGGCCCCTGTGTTCCCGTACCGCAATTCGGCCGGCAGGTCCTCCAGTTCTATCATGCCCCTTTGCTTGAGCACAACGATGCTGCTGATGGTATTGCGCAGCTCTCGCACGTTGCCGGGCCAGTCGTACTCGACGAAAACCTGTTCGACCGCGCGGCTCAGACCCTTGACCCGCAGTTCGTAGCGCTGGTTCTCCTGCTCCAGAAAAGCGGCCGCAAGCAGGGGGATGTCCTCGCGCCGGTCCCGCAGGGGCGGCACCTTGATCACCACGACTTTCAGCCGGTAGAAGAGGTCCTGGCGAAACCGGCCGCGACTGACGTCCTCGCTCAGATCCCGGTGGGTCGCCGCCACCAGCCGGATGTCGCTCTTCTCGACCTGCCGGCCCCCGACGGGCGTGAACTCACCGGTCTCCAGGGTCCGCAGGAAGCGCGTCTGCATGCCCAGCGGCATTTCGGCCACCTCGTCCAGGAAGAGTGTACCGCCATCGGCCCGCTTGAATACGCCTTCGTGGCTGGCGATAGCGCCGGTGAAGGCGCCCTTGGCGTGGCCGAAGAGTTCACTCTCCAGCACACCTTCAGTCATGGCCCCGCAATTGATGCTGATGAACGGCCCGTCCGAGCGCCGGCTCGTATCGTGGATGGCCTGGGCGACCAACTCCTTGCCCGACCCGCTTTCGCCCTGAATCAGAACGTTCACATCGAGCGGAGCCGCGTGGGCGATCAGGGAAAGCATTTCCACCACGGCGCGGCTGCGCCCGACGATGCCGCTGCGCTCCCGCACCCGCCGCAGCCGCAGCTTGCGCGCCACGGTCTGCCGGATTTCTTCAGGATCCGTATCCAGCGGCAACGCGGTGATAACGGCCTCGCCAGACTCCAGGGCGGAAATCTCCGGAACACATTCGGCGGGCCCCACCACCACCAGATCCGCGTCCGACTTCATGGACAGGAACTTGCGCACGACGTGTTTGTAGCGCGGATAGTCCCGGGTGTCGAACAGAAAGACAGCCGACTCGCCCAGGCTGATACGAGCCAGGGCCTCGGACGGCGAGTCGAAGAGAAAGAGCTCGACATCCGGCAGATCCCAGTCGGCTGCCGCGCCATAAAGCCGATGGCGGCGACTCAACAAGACTACTGAACGCAACTGACATTCCCTCCCGATGCGGTGATTTCCGACACCTGACAAAGTGTCACAATACACCGGATCGGGCTGTGGTCAACCCAGGTTCAGATAGGAGGATACTTTGGCGATGGAATCACGCATGGCGTCGAGGTTCTCCTCGAGCTCGGCCAGAGTCACCGAAGCGGCCGAATACAGGGCCTGAACGTCGATCCCCGCCGGTTCGAAGCCCAGGTCACCCCGTGGCGGCTCGATGGTATTGGCCAGATAATCGGCCAGCGCCACCAGCGCTGTTTCACGCCAGAAGGCGTTGTCCGGATCCCGTTGCCCGCTGTTGTCATGATGACCGGCAAAGGCCGCACTGAGCAACTCGGGAAACCGCCAAGCCCGGGCGAAAGCCCCGGCCAACTGAGCGTGATCGAAGCCGAAATGCGCCAGCTCCGCCGCCACCAGGCGCAACTCGCCCCGGCCGGTGATGACGTCGAAATAGGTTCCCGGTGCGTGCAATTCGAGGATGAATTTTCCCACGTCGTGGAGCAGTCCGGCCGTGAAGACCGCTTCAGGGTCGTCGTGTCCGACCATACGGGCCAGATGTTTGGCGATGGCGCCGGTGACGACCGAATGGCGCCACAGTTCCCGGTAGTCCAACTCGCCACCGGCATCCTCCACGGCCCTGACCACGACCGTGGCCACCGAAACACAGATGGCCACCTGCCGCACGGTGCGGTAGCCGAGGACGGCGACGCAGCGGTTGATATCGGCGATGCCGCCGCGCGGCGAATAATAGGGTGAGTTGGCCAGTTTGAGGATCTTGGTCATCAGGGGTGCGTCCCGCCGCACGGCCGCCGCCAGGTCAGCCGGCCCGCTGTGCGGATCGTCAATGACGTTCAGGATGTGGATCAGCGTCTCCGGTATCGTCGGCAGATCGCCGATGGACGCCAGCATGGCATCCAGTTGACTGGTCGCCTGCGGGTCCCGGATTTGCGTTGCAGTCGTCATGACTCTCGCCTCAGACAAAGATTTCCATCTCGGTTTCGAGGGTTTCCTGCAGTTGCGCCGCAGTACTCTCGAAGACCTCCGGCGCCAATTGCAACAGCTCATTGGCGCGGCAATTGACCAGATCCAGGTCGGGATCGTCAATGAAGCCGATCCCCATTTTCTTGCACAGTCGATTGGCCAGATCCAGGTACAACAGGAGCGGATTCTCGTGATTCATGGCGCTCTCGTTGTGGTGATTGAGAATCACGAATTCAAGCAGGGGCGACAGCTTCCACTTGTTGACCAGCAGGGCTCCCACGTGGCTGTGGTCGTAGCCCAGCAATTCGGTTTCCGTCACATGGAAGGGCCGGTTCTCGTTGTACACGACCTGGACGATCTCGTCGAACTGCTCGGGCACGCGCAGGTTCAACACGAGCTTGCCGATGTCATGCATCAGCCCGGCCAGAAAGGCTTCTTCGGTCAGGCTCGGCGCATGCTGGGCCGCCAGAATGCGGGCGGCGAAGGCGGCCCCGATGGAGTGTTCCCACAGGAGCCTTTCCTTCAGGCCGGTGCGGGACTTGCGCGTGTTGTAGAGATTGCGGGCTGCACTGGTGACCACCAGGCTGCGGATCGAGTTGAAGCCCAGCATCACGATCGCCTCGGTCAGGGTCTTGACCTTGCGACTGCAGCTGTACATGGCGCTGTTGGCGATCTTGAGGATCCGGCCGGTCATGGCCTGGTCGTCGCTGATGACCTGCTGGAGCTGTTTGGCAGACGTGTTGGGGTCAGACGAAAGCTCGAGGACCTTGCTGGCAACCTGCGGCATGGCCGGCAGGTCCCGGGTCGTCATGATGATGTTCTGCAGTTGCTGGGCGGTCTGCGGATCAACCTCGTCGGTCGCTGCCGCAGTCGCGTCCAAAGTCGTTGTCATGCCTGCTCCAGAATGGTGTAGCGGCTACCTCCGTCGGATCTTCCCCCCGTGCTGGTCCGGTCAGAATCAGGCCCGACCTGCCTGGTAGACATAATCGACCTCATTTGAGGGGTCCTTTAGCAGGGAATCGGCCGTGCGGCGGGGTGCCGTCGTCACCGAACCCAGCGATCCGTGCATGTTTTCCAGGCGATCTGCGGAAACCTTCAGCCTTGCCAGCAGACTGGCCAGCAGCGGATCGGCGGCCGGCGCGGCCGGCACGAAGCCGCTGGCGCGGTAGCCATCGGCCGTCGCCGTGACCTGGGGCCTGGTTCGGGCCGGTGCGGATCGCTGGCGGCTCGTCCGGCGTGCGGCGAACCACGGCCGGATGCTCGTGCCGACAACCTTGCGGACCTGAAAGACGATGGCAACAGACAACAGGGTCAGCCCGAGAGTCACGGCGGTCACCGCGGCCCAAAAGACCAACCCCTGGCCGGCGAAAAGGCTTTGAATCTGGCTCAAACTCACTGTCGTCCTCCCGGCCTCGACGGCCTCAGACCCGCATGTCTATCAGAACCCCGAGGCGCTCGGCCTCGGTCTCCGTGTCATCCCCGGCCGCGCTCGCGGTGGGGTCGAAATTCTCGTCTTTCCCGTCACCGAGCCGCTTGCGTTGCCGGTTCAGACGGCGCCGCTGGCGCTTGTCGGGATTCTCCTGATTGGCGTCGATCTTGTCCTGGGTCGACTCCTGGGTTTCCTTGACCCGCTGCACGCGCAGCTTGTCGTCCTTGTTCATCTGCTCGGAGAACGGCGTGGCCGGGACGGGTGCCTGCTGGCCCTTGGCCTGGGTCTTGGCGACGCTGCCCATCTGGGCCAGGGTCGTCGGTAAGGAAACTCCGTCGCCTGCCGGCATGCTTCACCTTCTTGTCCCGCCTAGAGAGTCAGGCCCGGCCACGGCGAACCGCTCTTGGCCATCCAGCTCAGGCACGAGGCAATCTGACACAGGGTCAGACAGGCCATGACGTTGACCGGCTCCAGGGGACGGCGGCGCGTCAGGGCCGAGGGAACGGTTTCGCTCTCTCCTTCGACATCCTGGCGGCTGCGGATCTGCCGGGTGATCTGGCCGATGGAGCTCTTGCCCTCGTGCCGGTCGATCTTGCCCTTCAGGCGCAGGATCGCCTTGGTGTGGATCTGGCACACGCGGCTCTCGGTCACGTCCAGGATTTCGCCGATTTCCTTGAGCGTCAGTTCTTCGTAATAGTAGAGCACGAGTACGAGTTGCTCCTTCTCGGGCAGTTCGCTCATGCGGGCGCCGATCAGGTCCTTCATCTCCTGCCGGGCCAGGATCTGCTCCACGTCTTCGGTTCGTGGGTCGGCAAGATACTCGCCGAGACTGCTGCTGCCGTCGCTGTCGTCACCGCTGGTGTCCGCGTCCAGGCTCATGATGGTCGCGATGGAGACTTCGCCCACCATCCCGTCCAATTCGCCCAGGTCAATGCGCAGATGGCGCGCGACCTCAGCGTCGGTGGCGGGGCGGCCCAGCTTGACCTCAAGGCTGCTGTAGGCTTCCTCGAGTTGCTTGGCCTTGCGGCGCAACGAACGCGGGAACCAGTCCTGGCTGCGCAGCTCGTCGAGAATGGACCCCCGGATGCGGGGTATGGCGTAGGTCTCGAACTTGATCCCACGCTGGTGATCGAAATTGTCGATCGCCTGGATCAAGCCCAGCAGTCCGGCGCTGATCAGGTCATTGAACTCCACATAGTGGGGCAAGCCGATCGCCATGCGGCCGGCCACGTATTTGACAATGCGGGCGTAGATATCAACCAGGTCCCGTCGCGCGTCCTGCCGGGAATCGTGGTCGGTAGTCTGGCAACAGCGCTCCCAAACGTCCTGGTGGGCTATCTGCATGGTGTCGGTCATCGTCAAACCTTTCTGGTGTGGAGTGCAGGCCGACGGTTGCAGTTTCCGTGCCATCTCTCCGGGCCCGGCCTGCAACGTGTCAAGTTATTGTCCTGCCTCATGTTCAGTCATGCCTGCTGACGATCTGCTGCCAGGCTCAGCTGCGCCCTTGGGGTCCTTCTCGAGCAGACCTACCAACTTCACAGCCAACGCCATGAAACCGCCCAGGAAGAAAAACCCGAGGTAGCTGACGGCCATGCGCCGGACGGTCGTCAGCAGGCTCCAGTCGTGCCACAGACCAGCCACGAGGGCGATCAGCGTCGCGGCCAGGGCCAGATTGTTGATCAGCTGGTACATCACCAGGCCACTTCCGCGACAGCCGTTTCGTTCGCGGCAGCCACTCCGGGCCGGAAGTCATCGGGTTCGGCGCCGCCAAGCATGGCGTCGAGCAGACGGTCACTCTGCGCGATCTCCAGCGAGCCGCCGTGGGCCGGATTCGCACCGGTCAGGCTCACCGGAACCGGTACCTTCTCCAGCAGGTCGATCAGTTTGCCGCCGCGTCCGCTCAGGTCGGCGCGGCTGATGGCCACCCAGTCGCAGTTCCACACCCGGACGGCGCGGTTCAGGTAGTCCATGTACGCCGGGTCCTTGTCCATGGGCACCAGCAGGTGGCGGTGAAAACCGGTATTGCGGGCGAGCCAGCCGTGGATACGGCCGCCCTCGGCCATGACCTCGTGTCGCAGGGGCGGCATGTCCACCAGCACAACGTCATAGTTGGCCAGGTGTTTTTCCGCGCTCGCCAACTGGCTCTCCTTCTTGATCACCGCCGCGTCGAAGCCGACCCGAGAAGCCTCCAGTTGCAGGCGTTTGATATCGCCGCTGCTGGTGGGCATCAGGCTCAGGACCAGGGTGTGGCGTCCCATCGCCTGCAGCAGACCGGCCGCGGTCAGAACCAGGTCGGAGCGGCCGCAGCCGGCTTCCCCGAGGAAGGCGTGGCAGCCGTAGAACTCGTCCCAACTGCAATTGCTGGCGCGCAGGTTTTCCGTCAGCCAGGCCACGGCGGCCGGCCGGTCGGTGACCGGATTGCCGGTCTCGCTGGTAAAGCGGGTCAGCATGGTGTTGACCGCCGCCGGGCTGGCCCCGTTCTCGATCAGGGTCTCGGCGAGCGGGTTGTCGCAATAGGGCAATCGCTGCCGGCTCATGCGGTCGTGGTCCTCGGCGATGGCCGCCACCAACTGCTCGATGCGCGTGACCTCGCGGATGATTTCCTGATTGAGATCCGGACCCGTGGTGGCCGTGGCCGCCCGGGTGCCGCCAGTCGACAGCGCACGGCCGGTTCGGCTGCCCAGTCCGGACACCGCTGCCGTCGCCCCGGGCATCTGCACCGTCACCTCGATTTCGCGATCGTGGCCCAGGCCCAGTTCCTGGCGGCGATTGACGGTGCGGGTGCCGAGGATCACGGCATCCTCACCGTAGTCGGCGCGGACGATCCGGTAGGCCTCCTTGAGCGTGGGCGCGCTCACGACGACCGGTGCACCATCAACCGACGGCTTGCTGTTCCTGGGGGATCGCATTGGTCACCACCGTTCCGGCCGACTGGATATTCGCCGAGGAGGAAACCTCGGAATAGCCCATGACGGCCAAGTTGGGATAAGTGGGCTCGATGAGCCGCTTGACGAAGAGACGAATCGGCGTGGGCACGAGCAGGACCGGCGGTGGCCCGTTGCTGTAGGCCGTCCGCAGGACGACCTCCATGTTGCCCAGGAAAGTGCGGGTGAAAATCGGGTCCAGCACGACGCCGCCCGAGGACTCGGAATCGCGGGCGGCCTGCATCAGGACCGCTTCGGTCTCCGGATGCAGCGAGACGACGTGCATCTTGCCGCCCGCCTCGGTATACAGGGCGGTGATCGAACGGCCCAGGGCCTCGCGCACCTTGCCGACCAGGTAGTCGGTGCCCAGTCCGGCGCTGGTGTAGTTGGCCAGGGTTTCCAGGATGGTGACGATGTCCTTGACCGGGATACGCTCGTGCAGCATGGCTCGCAGGACGTTGTGCAGGGTGTTGACCGGCACCTTGTCCGGAATCAGGTCCTCGATCAGGCTGGGCGCGAACTCCCGGATCGACTCGCACATGTCCTTGACGTCCTGACGGCTGAGCAACTCGTCGCCGTGACTGCGGATCAACTCGGACAGGTGGGTGGCCAGGACCGCGGCGGGTTCCACCACGGTGTACCCCTCCATCTCGGCCGTGCTCTTGTCGTCCTTCTCGATCCACACGGCCGGCAGGTTGAAGGCCGGCTCCGTCGTCTGGGTGCCGGCGATTTCGCCGGCGTCGGGGCGGGTGCTCATAGCCAGCAGGCGGTCGGGTTTCAGTTCGGCCCGCGCGATCTGCACACCCTTGAGCTTGATCACGTAGTCGTGGGCGCCGAGTTGCAGGTTGTCGCGCACGCGGATTGGGTGGATGAAGATGCCCAGCTCGGCCCCCACCTGACGGCGGATGTTGCCCACCCGGTGCAACAGGTCGCCGCCGCGCGACTCGTCCACCAGGGGAATCAAGCCATAGCCGATTTCCAGTTCGAGTTTGTCCAGGACGAACAGTTCCTCACCGCGCAGGCCTTCGGGCTCTTCGTCGGCGGTGGCGGTGGCCTGTTCATCGGCCACCTCCTGCTCGGCCTCCTGACGGTCGTAGTTGGCCACGCGCTTGCCCATGAAGTAGGCCACCACGGCCGTCCCGATCGCGAAGAAAAGGAAGGGGCCGGTGGGCAGGCCCGGAATCAGGGCGAAGACGACCATCGAACCGGACGCCAGATACAGGGCCTTCTGCTGGCGGAAGATCTGCAGGGTCAGGGTCTGGCCCAGGTTCAGGCTCCCGCTGGAGCGGGTGACGACGAGGCCGGCGCTGGTCGAGATCAGCAGCGCGGGGATCTGGCTGACCAGGCCGTCGCCGACGGTCAGGATCGTGAACCGGCTGAGCGCCTCGCCGGCCGGCAGTTTCATCTGCAGCATGCCGATGATGAAGCCGGCGGCGATGTTCACCACGGTGATGATGATGCCCGCCACCGCATCGCCCTTGACGAACTTGCTGGCACCGTCCATGGCGCCGAAGAACTCCGCCTCCTGGGCGATCTCGTCACGACGGGTGCGGGCTTCCTTCTCGGTGATCATGCCGGCGTTCAGGTCCGCATCGATGGCCATCTGCTTGCCGGGCATCGCGTCGAGGGTGAAGCGGGCCGCGACCTCGGCGATGCGCCCGGAGCCCTTGGTGATGACCATGAAGTTGATCACCACGAGAATGATGAAGACAATGACGCCGATGACGTAGTTGCCGCCAACGACGAAGTCGCCGAAGCTCTGGATCACCTGCCCCGCCGAGCCCGTGCTGAGAATCAGGCGCGTGGAAGCGACGTTCAGCGACAGGCGCATCAAGGTCAGGATGAGCAGCAGCGAGGGGAAGGCGTTGAACTGCAGCGGCTCCTTGAGGTAGAGCGACACGAGCAGAACGGTCACCGAGAAGGAGATGCTGAAGGTCAGCATCAAGTCCAGCAGCAGCGGCGGTACCGGCACGACCATCAGGCCCAGAATGCCCAGCACGGCCGCCGCGCTCAGCACGTTGCTGTTGGCGAGGATCAGATCCCGGTTGATGACTTGGTCCTGCGACAAGTTGCAGCTCCTGCGGCCCTATCAGGCCTTCTTGAGTCGGTAGATGTAGGCCAGTACTTCGGCGACGGCCTGGAAGAGGCTTTCGGGAATCGCATTGCCCACCTCGACCTGGCGGTACAGTCCCCGGGCCAGCGGTTTGTTCTCGATGATCGGCACCCGGTGCTTGCGGGCGATCTTCTTGATGATCTGGGCCAGGTTGTCCTGCCCCTTGGCCACGACCATGGGCGCCGGATTGCCCGGCACATACTTCAGGGCCACCGCGAAGTGGGTCGGGTTGGTGATCACCACGTCGGCGGTCGGCACGTCGGCCAGCATGCGCTTGCGCGCCATTTCCATCTGCAGGCCGCGGATCCTGGCCTTGATCTGCGGGTCCCCCTCCATGTCCTTGTTCTCTTCCTTGACCTCCTGCTTGGTCATCTTGATGTTCTCTTCGTACTTGTGCTTCTGGAAGAACCAGTCGAAGACGGCGATCACGGCCATCAGGAACATCAGCTTGGCCATCAGTTTGACGAAGAGCACCTTGGCGAAGGCCACGACCGCCGGCAGGCTCAACAGGGGCAGTGCGACGATCGGATCCATGACACCCTTGATCGTGGGCCAGGCCAGCAGTGTGATCAGCGTGATCTTCAGCAGGTTCTTGGCCAGATCGAAGAAGGCCGTCGCCTCGCAGAACTTCTTCAGGCCCGGCAGCGGATTCAGCTTGTCGCCCTTGAACTGCATGGCCTTGGGCGAGAACTGGAAACCGACCTGCATGATGTTGGCACCCAGGCCCGTGATCAGGATGCCGCCGAGCAGAGGGATCAGGGCCACGATGATGACCTGCAGGTTGTTGCTCATCAGTTCCCGGACACCGAACTGGTTGGTCGGCGCCAGGACGTGGGCCTGGCTCAGCAGGTAGGACGTGTTCCGGCCGAGTACCCGCGCGAAGTGGCCGCTGCTGCCGACCACGATGGTCAGGCCGACGAGCAGCAGGATGGCAGAGGTCACTTCCATACTCTTGGCAACGTTGCCTTCTTCGCGCGCGTCTTCGCGCCGCTTACTGGAACCTGTTTCTGTTTTTTCGCCTGCTTCGCCGTCTGCCATCACTCACCTCCTCGTGCGGATGTGGCGCCGTTGGCCACCAAGGGCCGCCGGAACCGGGTTGTCGGCACGCTTTTCCGCCCGGCGGCGAAGTGCCCAATCGTCTGCCAGTGCGCGGTCAGCTCATGGCCAGCAGCACCTTGGCCAGTTGCCCCTCCATGCCCTCCATCAGGCCCAGGGCGACGGTCTTGAAGAAGACCAGGGACAGGCCGAACGTGATCAGGCCAACGGCGATTTTCACCGGAAACCCCACCACGAGCACGTTCAGCTGCGGAACCGTCTTGACGATGACGCCCATCGAGGAGCTCACCAGCAGCAGGACCACGATGACCGGAGCGGCGATGCGCACGCCCGTGCTGAATATCGTGCTGTACTCCCTGAGCAAGTACCAAGCCCCTCCCGCGGCGTCCACGGGCCCGAAGGGCGGCAAGGCCACACAGGACTGGAACATGGCCCCGACCAGGATGTGATGCGCCCCGGTCGTGAAAAAGAGCATGATCGTCAGGATGTAGTAGAGCTGACTGATGACCGAGACCTGGGAGTTGGTCATGGGATCGAAGGCGTTGACGATCGAGAAGCCGATCTGCATGCCGGCCACCGAGCCGGCGAAGCGGACGGCCGTAAAAACGAGGTTGATGGTGAAACCGATCATGGCCCCGATCACCAGCGAGCGCAGCGCCTCGACCAGCAGCACCGACCAGCTGAAGTTCACCGCGCCGGTGGGCACCACGGCCCGCACCGCCGGCCCCAGCGCCGCCGCGAAGCAGAAGGCCATCCCCATGCGCCACAGCGGTGGTACCGACCGCATGTCCAGCATGGGCAGGGTGGCCGCCAGCACCGCGAAACGCAGAAAGAGCGCTGCGGTGATCGCCATCAGGGTGATGTCCAGATCAAACTGCACCAGGGCTCCTACATGTTGGCGATACGGGCGAACATGGCTTCGGTGAAGGCGGTCAGCTGGGCAATGGACCAGGGCAAGGTCAGGATCAGCACGATGAACACCGTCAGGATCTTCGGCACGAAGGTCATGGTCATCTCGTTGATCTGGGTGGCCGCCTGGAAGATGCTGATCGTCAGCCCGACGATCATCCCGGCCAGCAGCATCGGGCCGGCCACGAAGACAACTGTGCGCATGGCGTACTGGCCGATTTCAATCACGGTTTCCGCTGTCATGAAGACGTCCTCTCGGCCTACTGAAAGGCCTGCACAAGGGATTTGACGACCAGGAACCACCCGTCGACCAGGACGAAGAGCAGAATCTTGAAGGGCAGGCTGATCAGCACCGGCGGCAGCATCATCATGCCCATGGACATCAGGACCGAGGCGACCACCATGTCGATGATCAGGAAGGGTATGAACAGGATGAAGCCCATCTGGAAGGCCGTCTTCAGTTCGCCCAGCACGAAGCTCGGGATGACGACCAGCATGGACAGTTCCTCCGGATCCGACGGCGCGTCGGTGTTGGTCAAGTCCAGGAACAGGGCCACGTCCTTCTCCCGGACCTGGCTGAGCATGAACTGCTTGAGGGGCACCTGGGCCCGCGCGAAGGCCTCTCCCTGCCCGATCTCCTCGTTCATGAAGGGCTGGATGGCGGTTGAATTCATCTCATTGAGGACAGGCGACATGACCACGATCGTCAGGAAGAGCGCCAGACCGATGATGATCTGGTTGTTGGGCGCCTGATTGGCGCCGATGGCCTGGCGCAGGAAACCCAGCACGATGACGATGCGCGTGAAGCTGGTCAGCAGGATCAGGAAGGCCGGCGCCAGCGAGAGAATCGTCATCAGGAGCAGGATCTTCAGGGCCGAGTCCATGCTCTTGGGCCCCTGAATGCCATCGAGCGTCAGGGTGACGGGCACAGGTGCGGCCGGTGTCAGGTCCACCGGCGTGACAGCCGGTATGTCCTGGGCCACAGTCTGGGCGCGCACGGCGCCGGTCCCCAGCGAAAGGAACATCAGCACAAGCACCGCGCAGGCCGTGGCCGCGCTGAACCAGGGGGTCTTTTTGACGGGCTGGGGCAAGGCGTCTTCTTTCCGGAAGAGAGCAGTATTTGCCGGTTGGCGAGCCGGTCCTCTGCCGGACAATGGCAATGCCCGTGCCATCGTCCGCCGGCGAACCACGAGAATATGCTGGCCACAACTGCCATAGCAGGCAGTGGTTTAGCAGAGCAGAAAACCATTGCCAAGCCTCACCACCGACGGATGGCGGCGCGGTCCTGGGCTTTCTGGCAGGGAATCGGTCAGCGGCTGGTCAGGTCCGGAGCAGGAACGGCAGATTTTGCCGTCAGGCTGGGAAAGGGCAATCCGTTGGGGAAGAAGCGCTTCAGCCCCTGCGGCCCGTCGACCGTGCCGGCGGCCTGGCGCTGGGCTTCAAAATCGGCCAGCGGCTGCTGCTTGAGCAGCACCATGGCGTTCTCGTGGCGGTAGATGAAGTGGACTTCATCGCCCAGGCGCAGGACCTGGATTTCGCGCCGGGGGCCGAGCGGCCATACTGTCACCAGGCTGGCCTCGGCGCTGCCCTGCCGGCGGTTCCACTTGCCCAGCAGCTTCAGGCTCAGCATCAGCAGACCGAAAACGGCCGCCAGGCCGCCCATGGTCTGCCACCAGGTGGCCCCGCCGCCGCTGAACGCGGCATCGGCCGAAACGGCGGCCAGAAGGGTCGTGGCGCCGGTCATCACAGCACCCGCTTGAGGCGCTCAACCCGGTTGAGCAGCTTGGTGATCCGCACGGCAAAGTGATCGTCCACAACCACGACCTCGCCGGAGGCCAGCAGGGCGCCATTGACCAGGATGTCCACCGGTTCGCTGGTCTGGCGGCCCAACTCGACGACCGAGCCGGTCGACAGGTTCAGAACGTCGCGGAATTTCAACTGGGCGCGGCCCAGTTCCACGGAGATCTTCAGATTCACGTCCAGCAGCATGTCCAGATTGCCGGCCTGCCCCACTTCCGCACTCAGATCATCGAGCAGAGAGGCCGAGTCATCGTCGCTGGCCGGTCGGGTCGCCGCTTCCGCCGTGGCGACGGTCTGATCCTCCAGGGTCGTGTTCTCATCCAGGGACATGGTCTACTCCTTGTTCAACTGCTGAATCAATTTGATGGCCCGGTGCTGTCCGACGCGGCCCGCGTCGCCCAACCAGGCTTCCTGGCCCTCTACCCGCACCGTCAGGGGAGCATCCACTGCCTGCGGCAGATGGATGATATCCCCGACGGCGAGGTTGAGAACATCCTCCAGGTTTGTCGATATTTCGCCAAGACTGACAACAAGTTCACTGCCCGTGGTGCGCACCATGTTCAGGATCTTGCGGCGATCTTCGCGCAGCTCGTCCGGCGTGCGCAGCTCGATGGCGTCGCGGGGGTCGAAGATGTCCCGCACCGGTCCGAAGGCCGACAGGGGAATCGCCAGTTCGACCGGCCCTTCGACGGTATCGAGCTTGACCTCGAACTTGATCACGATGAGCGACTCGCCCTCGGCGATCCCGCTCAGATAGTTCGGATTGTTCTCCAGGCTGACGAATCCCGGCTCAAGCTGCACGAGGTTCGTGGCGCTCTTGCGGAAGATCTCGAGGAAACGTCCGACCAGTCCGGCGTTGATCCCACGTTCGATCTCCGTGAACTCACGCACCGTATCCTCGGACACCGGGGCGCCGCCCATCAGCTTCTTCATGAAGACAAAGCACAGGCCCAGATCGATATGCAGCAGCGAGTAGCCCTTGAGCGGGGCCAGGGTGACCATCGAGGCGCAGGTCGGATTGGGCAGTTCCTCCATGTACTCGCCGAAAGTGATCTGGTGCAGGCCCTTGTAATCAACCATGGCGGTCATGCGCAGCAGGCTGGTGAAGTCGATGCCACCGGTCTTGGCAAAATTCTCCGCGATGGACTGCAGGTTCTGCTCGAAGGCGCGCGAGATGTTGTGCGGGCGGTTGAAGTCGTAGGTCCGCGGCCCCTCGTCGGACAGTTCGGCATCCGAGCCGGCATTCAGAACCTCTTCGAGGTCCAGATCCAGGCCGTCCACTTCGCCGGCCAGGTCGGCCGCCGCACCGACAGCGGCATTGAGTTCGCTTTCCGCCAACGTGTTGTTGTCCATGCTGTTCAGATCTTCGGATGCCACATTCAGCCTCGGTTTCTACTGGACGACCAAATCAGAGAAATAGACGTTCAACAGGGTGCCGGCCGGCATCTTGTCATTGATCCGGCGAAAGATCTCGTCCCGCAGCCCTTTCTTGCCTTCGGGCGAGGAAAGCTCGGCCGCCGTCTCGCTCGAAAGGGTCATGATCACGATGTCCCGCAGTTGAGGCAGGCGGGTGCCGACGATATCGGCCGTCAGTTGGTCCTTCACCTCGAGGCTCACGT
Organism: Candidatus Krumholzibacteriota bacterium; assembly: GCA_024277025.1. Classification (GTDB taxonomy): domain Bacteria; phylum Krumholzibacteriota; class Krumholzibacteriia; order LZORAL124-64-63; family LZORAL124-64-63; genus JAGRNP01. The sequence goes on from JAJRWA010000024.1 coordinate 45,198, forward strand.
TGATCCGCAGATAGCGCGGACGCTTCGGATCGCCGGCGAGCGTGACGATGATCTCCTGCAGGCCGACCAGCACCCCCAGCTCCGGCGCTTCGGCCTCCTGCTCGGCGACCGGCTGCTGCCCGGACATGTCCGCGTTCTGGACGCCCAGGCGCGGTACGATCACGAACTGGGTCAGCCCGATGGCCACCAGCGCCTGCACGATCACGATGACCCCGAGCAGGACGGCCTTGTTCTCGAAAATGGGCAGCTTCGACTTGCCGCCCTCTTCAGTGACTTCGGGTTCTTTGTCGGCCATGTCAGGCTCCTTGCGGCTACTTATTGATGGGCAGGACGCCCAGTTTGCCGGTCACCGGGTTGATTATTGGTCGCACCGGCACTTTTTCTTGCTTCGCTGGCGCCGCAGTGGGCTCGATCTTCTCCAGTTGGATCGGCGACTCGGAGAAGGGCAGTTCCTTCTGGCGAACCAGGTCTTCACGGTTCAAATGCAGGAATATCTCCACCCGGCGGTTATTCTCGCGCCCCTCGGGCGTCGCGTTGTCTGCGATGGGGTGGAATTCCCCGTAGCCGGTGGCGGCAATCCGCTCTGGCGGCATGCCCGCACTTTGAAAGTATCGTGCCACAGTCACGGCCCGGGCCGCGGAAAGCTCCCAGTTGGACGGAAAGCGTCCCGAATTGATGGGGACGTTGTCGGTGTGGCCCTCGACTTCGATCTTGTAGGGGAATTTCGTGAAGAAACGGGACATCTCGGTCAGGATGCCCTTGGGTTCCTCGGCCAGTTCGGCCCCGCCGGATTTGAAGAGGAAGGGCGCGTTCAGGCGGAACAGCACGCCGTCATCCCGCACCTCCACGGCCACCTGCTTGTCCAGGTCCGCCTCCAGGATCGCCTTCTCGAGTTCACGCACCTCATACAGCACATCGGAGTCCTCTCCGCCGAATTCACTCTTGGGAATCAGGGGTTTGGCGAAGTCGATGACCGACTCGGGCGCCGCCAGGACGCCGAAGGCCACCTGCAGCGAATTGGCCGCCGCCTTGAACTTGGATTCCTGCATGGAGGAAAACGAGACGATCAGCACGAAGAAGGTCAGCAGCAGGCTCATCATGTCCCCGTAGGTCATGACCCAGTCGTCGAGCCCCTGTTTGATGATGATGTTCTTCTTGCGCTTCGCCACTGCGGGCCTCCCGGTGGGGACCGGATCGGTCAGTTCACCCGGTTACCGATCAGGCCGCCTGTTCCTTCTTGGCGTCGATCTTCTCGCGCAGCGAAGGCGAGAGGAAGGACTTGAGTTTCTCTTCGACGATGCGCGGGCTGTCGCCGCTCTGAATGGCCATGATGCCGTCGATGATCATGCCCTTGATCATCATCTCTTCCTTGGAGCGCGTCTCCAGTTTGCCCGACAGGGGCAGGAACAGGGCGTTGGCCAGCACCGCACCGTAGAAGGTCGTGATCAGGGCCGTGGCCATGCCGGCGCCGATCTGGGTGGGGTCTTCCAGGGAGGAGAGCATGTTCACCAGACCGATCAGGGTGCCGATCATGCCGAAGGCCGGCGCAAAGGTGCCACCGGCGGAGAGGACTTTGGCGCCCTCGCTGTGTCGGTTCTCGATCTGTTCCACGTCGGTTTCCAGGATCTTCTCAAGCAGTTGGGGGTCGGTGCCGTCGACGGCCAGACGCAGCCCCTTGCGCAGGAAGGCGTCGGTTTCGTTCTCCGAGTCCTCCTCCAGGGCCAGCATGCCCTCGCGGCGGGCGCGCTCGGCATACCGCACCATCTTGCCGATGACTTCGTCGGGATCATCGAGGGTGAACATGAAGGTCTTATTGAAGACGCCGGCCAGGCCCACGATGCGCTGCAGGGGGAAGTTGATCAGCAGGGCGCCGATGGTGCCGCCAATGACGACGGCGACCGACGGCATGTCGATGAACCCGCTCAGGCTGCCGCCCAGCAGAATCGACCACACGATCAGGCCGAAGGCCAGCGCCATTCCGACTAGGGTTGCAATATCCACGCGCGCGCTCCCTGTTCCCTGTCCTGCCCGCTCTCTTGCCGGGACATCCTATCCCTCGAAGACCGAACCGGTGCCGCCGGCGGGGACCGGATAGATCCGGGCCTTGGCCCGGTAGCCGACCGCCTTCCTGACGACCTAGTCCAGTTCCTCCAGCACCATGATCTTGCGGCCCGTGGTCAGGCTGATCAGCGTATCGGGTGTGCTTTCGATGAACTCGATGAGATCGGCGTTAACCACCAGTTCTCTCCCATTAAGTTTCGTAACTTTAATCATGAACTTTAGCTCCCAGACGGGGTTTTCCGGATTTAGCGGCCCGGAGTCCGAATTGGTCCCCGGGCCGCACAGAGGCCTTAACCCCTATCGCTGTCAGGACCTACCGAACGAGATTCACCAGTTCCTGCATGACCTGGTCCGCTGTCGTGATCACCCGGCTGTTCGCCTGGAACGACCGTTGGGCCACCACGAGGTTCGTGAATTCCTTAGCCAGGTCCACATTGCTCGTCTCCAGAGCCCCCGGCACCAGGGAAATCCCGTTGCCGGCGCCGGCGAACATCTCGAAGGCCTGGCCGGAGTTGCCGCTGCGCCGATAGGTGTTGTTCGCGTCCCGGGTCAGTCCGTCGGCGTTGCTGAACGTCGCCATGCCGATCCGGGCTATGGACTGGGCCGTATCGTTGCTGAAGATGCCGGTGATGATGCCGGCCTGATCGATGTTGAAGTCGACCAGCGTGCCGGTGCCGTAGCCGTCGGCGATGGATTGCAGATTGCCGGAGCCTTCGAACTGGGTCAGTCCGGTCAGGGCGCCGATCTCACCGTAGTCGATCACCAGATCGACATTGGCCGCCCCCTCGGTCCCGGTCGCCTGGGGCTCGAACCGCAGGGTGCCGGAGCCGTCGTCGAAGCTGAAGTTGCTGATGGAACCGGTGTCGGTGAACCGCAGCCGGCCACTGCCGCCACTGAGGATGTTTTCACCGCCCTCCATGCTGGCCTGCCAGATCCATTCGTTCTCACCGGGCACCTTCTCGAACTCGAAGCTCACCGTGTGCTCGGTGCCCAGGCTGTCGTAAACGGTCGTGGCCATCGAGAAGTTTTTCTGGTCCGACGCCTGTTGGGTCTGGGTGAAGGCGAAGGCGTTCTCCAGGGCCGAATTGACGGCGCCGTCCTGGCTGACGGAGATGTCGCCGATAGCCGTCTCGGTGCCGACCTCGCCGCGCACCACAAGCTGGCCTTCGTCGTTGATCTCGACCGGGTTCGAATTGATGTTCAGGCTGTACTGCACCGCATCGGCCAACTCGCCCAGGGTGGTGCCCGCGTTGACGGTGAACGGGCTCGGCGCCAGCTGCTCCACGCCGACCGAACCACCCAGGTTCAACGTCGTCGGAAACGTATCGAGGCCCAGGCTCGTGCCGGCGCTGTCGTACATTTCGCTCAGCAGGTCGCTGCTGTCGGCGTAGGCCCGGATCTCGCTGGACGCGGCCGTGGCCCCGTCGGCAATGGTCGCCGGGAAGGCGAAGTTCGTGTTGAACTGGGTCTTGCCCGTGACCGTCAGCGAGAAACCTTCGACATCACTGCCGTTGGGCGTTGCGGAGATGGCGCCGTTGGCATCCACGTTCAGTGACATGGAAAGTCCGGCGTTGGTCAGGGAAGTCTCCACGGAATCCAGCATCTGGCGCAGGGTCATGCCCTCGGTCACGGCAACACCCGTAGCGCCCAATGCCGTCCCGCCCACGCGTCCGTTGATACTGATCACGTCCCCGACGTTCAAGCCCAGGGCGCCGCTCGTCTCACCACTCAGCTCGGTCAGAATGTCACCGTCACCGGCGGCCACCAGGAACGACGGACTCTCCATGACGGTACCCTTGGCGTCGCTGGCGCTGTCCAGGTTGCCCATCAGCGAAACGGTCGTCGACGGCGCCGCCGGCACGACCAGACCCGGATCGATGAAGATGTCGCTCATCGGTCCGGTGCCGATATTGCCGTTGGCGTCGGCCATGATGCCCTGGACACGCAGACCGGTCGACGGATTGACCAGGACGTTCTCGCTGTCGAGGCCGAAGATCCCGGCCCGCGTGTAGACCCGGCTCGCGCCGTCACTGAGGATGAAGAAGCCCGGTCCCTGAATGGCCAGGTCCGTCTTCTTGCCCGTGGTCTGGAAGTTTCCCTGGGCGAAGTTCGTGTCGATGCTGCCGACACTCGTGCCCAGCCCGATCTGCTGGGGGTTGGTCCCACCGAGGCCACCGCTCACCGGCCGACTGGCCGATTTGATGGTCTGGGTCAGCATTTCGTTGAACGTGACGCGGCCCGACTTGAAACCGGTCGTGTTGCTGTTGGCAATGTTATTGCCGATCACGTCCAGGTTGGTCAGGTTGGCGCCGAGGCCGGAAACGCCGGAGTAAAGGGACTTGAACATGGGAATCCTCCTGGTTCTCTGTGTCCCCGGGCTGGTGCCCGGGGGTCGTGTCTAGCTCACCTTGTAGATCTCGGAAACGTAGAATTCAAGGCCGCCGATCATGACCACGGCCTGATTGCTTTCGTAGCGCAACCCGTCGACCGGACCGGTCATCAGGGTCTTGAAGGGGATGTCTTCCCCTTCGGTGTCGGTCAAGGTCACGGAGATCGAATACTTGCCGTCCGCCGCGTCATCGCCGTTCTCCAGCTTGCCGTCCCAGCCAATGGAACTCAGGCCGGCACTGACTGATCGCTCGTAGGTGGCAACCACGTTGCCGGTCTCGTCGGTCACCTCGATTGTGGCCAGGCCGGGCAGGTCCGTGGCGATCATGCTTTCGGAGGCGACACCACCGGTGACCCACGTCTGGTCACCTTCAACGGTCACGTTCTTGCCAACGAGGCTGAGCATGCCGGTGTTGTTGATGGCCTGGCCCACGATCAGGCTTTCTTCGAGGTTGGCGTTGGTCTTCTCCATCTCTTCCAGCATCGTGAACTGGGTGATCTGGGAAGTGAATTCCTGGTTGTCCATGGGGCTCATGGGATCCTGATTCTGGATCTGGGCCACCAGCAGGGTCATGAAATCAAGCTTGTTGATCTCCGAATAGTCCCGCGGCTCGGCACCAACGACAGGCCCCGTAGTGTCTGTGACTCCGGCGATAGGCATGGCTTATCCTTCCTCGCTCCTGGCCTCGTCGGCCAACTGCCAGCTCATGGCATTTTCCCAGGATTGCTGCGCGGCGTGGGGCTGTTGGCCCTGTTGCCGGTCCTGCTCGTTCTGTCCCTCGCGTTGGTCCTGGCCATTCTGGCCGCGGCGCTGGTCCTGCCGGCCTTCCTGTCTCTGGTCGGGTTTGCCGTCCTGGCGCGCTTCGTTGCCGTCCCGCACCTCGACGCGGACGTCCACGTGGCTGAAACGGGCCGAACGCTCGACGATCCGGTCTGTCAGATCCTTGAGGTTCTCGCGAACCGCCGCGTCGGCCTCGGTCGAACTGGCGGTGATCACCACCGACAGGCGGTCTTCCCGCGACTCGAAGTTCAGCTCGATCTGGCCAAGGCTCTCGGGATTGAGTTTGATCGTGACCTGCTCACCACCGGTGATGTCGGTCAAGCGGCTCGCGAACTGGCTGACGACCTGCCGGTGGATCTGCCGGGATGTGCTCGGCTGGCCGACTGCCGTCGCCGTCGACTTCTGGGTGGCAGCCTCCTGGACACGGGCGGCGGCGGGATCAAGGGCGGCGCCTGGCGCGGCGTCGGCGGTGACGTCGCCGGTGTCAGCCGAAGCCGGGGCCGTCGCCGCCGCTGCCGAGGCCTCGCTGCTCTCGGTGACCGCTGCGGTCAGGGATTCACTCTCCGGCTGCGGCAGTGCCGCAGTATCTGCGGGTGCGGTGTCGGCGGTGACCTCAACGTCTGCTTCCGCAGACTCGGGCGGCAGGTCCACCGCCGCCGGTACAGCCTCTTCCGTCGCGGGGGCTGCGGCGGGATCAGGCGTGTTCAGCAGCAGATCTCCGGGCCCCGCTGCGGTAGCCGCGGGAACCGCCGTGGTGGCCTGTCCAGTCGCCGCCGGGCTCACTGAAGGCGTGCCGGTCCGGCTGCTGGCCGCGGCACCTTCCTGCTTCAGGGAATCGGCCAGCAACTGGGATTCGCTGACCACCGGGGCCTTGGCATAGGTTTCCTGGGCTTTGGCCGCCGAGTCAAGAGCCACCGCCGAGGCCGGCGCCGGCAGCGGCGCGGGGCGTCCGCTGCCGTCGACGCTGGCCGCAGAGGCTGGCAGAAGCGCTTCCTTCGGCGCGGCCTGAGCTGCAGGCGTTTCAATTGTCGGTGCCAAACCTGAAGGGCTGGCCGCCTGTCCCGAGGGGTCCGGCGCCGGGTTGCCGGCGCTCGGATTCGCGGGCGCGGTAGTCGCCGGTACGGAGTCGGGCTCGCCACCCTTGAGCACCCCGTCCAGCGCCGGCGTGCCGGGCCGTGCTTCCCCGGTACCGGCTGCCGGCGCAGCGCCGATTCCAGTGCCGGGCAGGGAGGGCGCAGAGCCGATCAGCTCGGTCGGGGTGGCGACAGCCGGGTCGCCCTTGCCGCCAGCAGGCTTGGCCGGAGCGACCGGCTTGTCGGCCGGGACCGCGGTTGGTTCGGCAGCACCGCCCTTTTTGGCGGAGACGTCGAGCGCGCTGTCGGGCCGCTTCTGGCGTTCGACCAGCAGGTGCGAAAAACTCACGGCCGCCTGGTCCTCCGCTGCGGGCGCCGGCTCACGGCGATCGCGCGGCGTGACGGCCGGTTGGCTGACCGTCCGGGCCGACCGGGGCAGCATTTCATTGACCGAGAATTGTTCCAGACCAGCCATCAACCAGTCCCTTTCAGGCTCATGCGGGTGCTGACCTGAGCGGCCAGGCCGGGGTCCATCTTGGCCAGGATCTTGGCGGCAGGCCGCTCCTTCATGCGGCCCATGATGTCCAGGATGATATCCAGTTCGAGACCGCTGATGATGGGCGCCGCCTGCTGCGGCTTCATGGCCTCATACATCTTGGCCAGTTTGGTTGCCGAACGCTCGCGTTCCTCGACGTACTCCTGCTGTTTCTGGTCCAGCTTCTTGATGACCGCCAGCAGACTTTCGCGTCCCTGCTCGAGCACCTGCTCCTGCACGGTCACGGCGCTGCGCAGGGCCAGCAGCTCTTCCTTGTCCTGCTGGATGCGGTCGCGTTCCACCGCCATGTCATGAAAGACACGCTCTGCCGCCGCATAGTCCTCGGGGGTCAGCTCGGGATTGGTTCCCCCGTTGGCCACCTTGCTCAGTTGGCTGCTGATCACCACGACGCCCCCGAAGATCAGGACGAAGGTGATGACCGAAATTGTGAGCACGCTTTTCATGAACTTTCTCCTCAAGTAGGTCCCGTCACCGCCGATACGGATGGAGGATCACTTTGCCCTCGCAACACCGATGCCACGGCCAACAGGCCTTTCCGTCTCAGTTCCGTTTACCTAACAGGCTTCTGTTTCCCTAACTTATGAGCAACCGGCAGCAACTTCCCCGTGGTCCGGCTTCCCGGCGGCAGGAAAGTTGTGCCGTCATGAGGCAACCTTTGACCTTCGCTGGCGATCAGCACGAATCTGGCCGATTTCATCGAGATCCTGGTTCTCGCGCTTGGCCTGTTCCGCCTGCCAGACCTCTTTTTGTTTCTCGCGCAGCTTGTTCAGTACTTCCAGATCGCGCCAGATCTCACTCAATTCACTGCGCTGCCGGGACAGTTCAGCCTGGGCTTCGCGCAGCTCGAGCTCAAACCCCTGCCGCACTTTTTCCAGATGGGTCACCCACATCGTACGGGCCATCATGCCCTGCACACTGAGCGCGGGCGCTGTCTCGTCCTGAAAATCCTGCAGGTGTCGGCTGATGTCCTCATCCACGCCGGCAATGCGGGCTGCCAGGCTCGCGACCACTCTCTGTGCCGCCGCCACTTCCCGGCCCTTTTCATCGACCAGTTGTTGCCGGTAACGCGCAACTTTTTCGAGGCGAAAGACAAATCCCATCTCAAGCCACTCCCGTCAGCCGCCGCAGACGGCCCAGCGTGTCGGTCAGCTGAGTGCCTTCGGTGATGCCCTGCGTCAGAAATTCGCGCACATCGCCCTCACGCTGCAGGGCTTCATCCAGCACCGGATCAGAGCCGGCCACATAGGCACCGATGTTCACCAGATCACGGTTGTCTTCCAGCGCCTTGAGCCAGCGCATGAGCCGGGCTCCGGCCTCGATGTCCTGCTTGTCCACGATATCGTTGCGCAGCCGACTGACGCTGCCGAGCACATCGATGGCCGGGTAGTGGTGCTGCCGGGCCAGATCCCGGCTCAACATCACGTGCCCGTCGAGAATCGAACGCATGGCGTCGCCCACCGGATCCTGGATGTCGTCCCCTTCGATCAGCACGGTGAAGAAGGCCGTCATTGAATTGACAGCTGACCAGCCGGCCCGTTCACAGAGCTTGGGCAGCGCCGCGAAGACGCTCGGCGGGTAGCCCTTGGTGGTGGGCGGCTCGCCGGCCGCCAGGCCGATTTCGCGCAGGGCCATGGCGTAGCGGGTGGCCGAATCCATCATGAACAGGACTTCCCGGTCCGTTTCGCGGAAGTACTCGGCAATAGTCATGGCCGTGTCCGCGCCCTTGGCGCGCATGACGGCGCTCTCGTCGCTGGTCACGACGATGATCACGCTGCGGGCGAGACCGTCCGGCCCCAGATCGCGTTCGATGAATTCCCGCACTTCGCGGCCACGCTCGCCGATCAGCGCCAGTACGTTGACCTCGACGCTGGCCTGACGGGCCAGCATGCCCAACAGCACGGACTTCCCCACGCCACTGCCGGCAAAGATCCCCAGTCGCTGGCCTCGCGCGGCGGTGATCATGCCATCAAGTGAGCGGATCCCGGTCGACATGACTTCGTCGGTACGGCGGCGTTCCAGGGCCGAAGGTGGCCTGCCGCCCAGGCGCCGGCGCGCCAGTTTGCTCAGCGGGGGCCCACCGTCCAGGGGCCGCCCCAGGCCGTCCAGGACGCGGCCGAGCAGTTCCGGCCCCACCGGTACGGTCAATTGGGTGGCCTCCAGGGTGACCCGGCAGCCCGGCGCCACGCCGGTGGCCGTCTGGTAGGGCATCACCAGCAGCGTGTCGTCATGAAAGCCCACGACCTCGCACAGCACGGCGGGATCCTGGCGGCCGGTTTCGATCCGGCAAAGGGAGCCAACCGGCGCGGCCAGGCCGCGAACTTCGATGATCATACCGACCAGATTGGTGACCCGGCCGACCGAGCGGACCGGGTCGGCATTGCGGATCCTGTCGCTCAGGTCATTCCACGCCAGGGTCATCGTCGGCCTCGGGTTCGGTTGGGGATTGTGCCCGGAGCGACTCTCCGGTCAGACTGGCCGCAGTCTCGGCGGTCGCAATCATTTCATCGACAATGGCCGACAGACTGCCCATCTGCCGGGTCAGGGTGGCGTCCCATTCGCGCCCGCCGGCCTGAATGAGGCACCCGCCGCGTTCGATGCGCCGGTCAGGCACAATCTCGCCGATGTGCAGCCGCGCCAGCAGTTCTGCCTTGTCACTGAGCCAGGCGGCGTCCTCGGGGTTGGCCTGGATGGTCAGGGGACTGCTCTCTGAAATCTTGTAGATGGTCGTTTCAATGGCGCGGGCCAGCACCTGCGGCTCGGCTGCGACCTCCCGGCGCACGATCTTGCCGGCGACTTCCACCGCCAGGCGGGCGGCGGCTTCCGACGCCTCCTTCAGTTCCTGCTGCACGGCGTGGGCAATATCCCGGGTCCAGTTGGCGAAGTTGCTTTCACTCTCGGCGCGGACTTCGGCCAGGCGGGCTTCGAAGTCACTGGTCAGCTTCTGCTCGCGGGCCTTGTACTCGTCCGCCAGATCCATCTCCACCAACTCGTAGACCTGGCTGCGTTCTTCCTGGGTCAGCGAATTCATCAGGGACTTGGGGTCCACGAAGCCGGCTTCACTCCGGAACTGGCGGGCTTCCGCTTCCCCACCGATGGCCCCCACGACAGCAGCAGCAGGTTCAAACTCGGTGCTGTCAACAACGGCCGAGGCCGTTACCGACTCCGCCGCATCAAAGGGCTCAGGAGACCATTTCAGCATCCTTGCCGCCCTTTCCAAGTGTGATGGTCCCGGCTTCCTCCAGGCTGCGGATGACCTCGACGATGCGCTGCTGGGCCTCTTCGACCTCGGACAGGCGCACCGGCCCCATGTATTCCATATCCTCGGCGATACCTTCGGCAGCGCGCTTGGACATATTGCCGAAGATCTTCTCCTGGATCTCCTCGGTCGCGCCCTTCAGGGCCATCGTCAGTTCCTTGCCGTCGATTTCCTTCAGGATTTCCTGGATGTTGGCGTCGTTCATCACCACGATATCCTCGAAGACGAACATCAGGTTGTTGACGTCGTTGGCCACCTCGTCGTCGATCTCGCGCATCTCGTCGAGGATCTCCTGCCAGACCTCGCGGTCGATTTCGTTGAGGATTTCGGCCACCTGCTTCTTGCCGCCGTACTGGGTGTCCTTGGCCGAGATCTCGCCCTGCAACTGGCCGGCCAGGACTTCTTCCACGGCCTTCAGCGTTTCGGCGTTGGGGGCTTCCAGCACCGCCATCCGGTGGGCCACATCACCCTGGAGTTCGGCCGGGAGCAGCTCCAGGATCGGGCCGCTGCTGCGCGGGTCCATGTGGGCCAGCACCACGGCCACTGTCTGCGGATGCTCGTTCTTCAGGTAGTTGGCGATGGTCAGCGGGTCCACGTTCTTCAGGTGCTCGAAACTCTTGATCTCGCTGTAGCTGGTCACCCGGCTGAGCAGCTAGGTGGCCAATCGGCTGCCGAAGCCGGCTTCCAGGATCTGCTTGGCCGTTTCTTCGCCGCCGAAGGCGATACCGGAGATCTGGCTGCTGATCGCGATGAAATCCGAGAGCACCGTCTTCTTCTCGGCATAGTTCACGTGCCCCATGCCCGCGATCGTGTGGGTCAGGTCCTCAACCATGTCTTCGGGCAGTTTGGCCATGACCTGTCCGGCGACATCCGGACCCAGGGCCATCAGGAAGACGGCGGCTTTGCGTACGGCGGTATCCTTCATTGCTAGTCCCCCACCGCTTGTTTGGCCTGGGGACCGAGGTCGATTTCCCGGATCCAGGACTGGATGACTTCCGCCACGCGCTCCGGATTGTCCGAGGCGTACTCCTTGATGTCCCCGATGACCTGGTCGTCCATCTCGGGGATGCCGTCGAAGTGCTCGGGCTCGGCCTGGGCCCTCGCCTGGGTGTTGGCGCCGGCGGCGGCGCCGGTCGTCTGGCCGGTCAGGGCGGTGTTCAGCAAGTTGCCCAGGTTCTTCTTGAGACTGAGCACGAGGATTCCGAAGGCGATCAACAGAACTGCTCGACCACCGTACTGGGTGACCAGCCCCACCCAGTCCGCCGACAGGCCCGAAACCGGCACCTGCTGCTCCTGGAACTGCATGTTGACCACTTCAATCTTGTCGCCGCGCACGGTGTTCAGCCCGACGGCCGTCTGGACGATCCGCCGCAGTTGGCCCAGATCCTCTTCCGTGAGCGGCTGGTACGTGCGGGTGCCGTCCTCGGCCGTTTCGTAGGTGCCGTCGACGAATACGGCCACCGACAGGTTCTTGACGCCGCCCGTGTGGCCGACGATGTGTTCGACCGTGCGGTTGATCTCGTAGTTGGTCGTGCTGTTCTCGTTGGTGCCGCCATCCTGGCCGGTGGTGCCCTCGTTGCGCACCTCGCTGCGCACCACGGTGTTGGCCGGATCAAAGATCTCCCGCTCCCGGTCGATCTTCTCGAAATTGAGCGTCGCATCGACACTCACGATGGAGCGGCCGGCGCCGAGCGCCCCGTCCAGCAGCGCGCTGGCCTTGGCCGCCAGATAGGATTCGACTTCCTTGCGCAGGGCCAACTGGCTTTCCGAGCGGCCGGCTTCGTCATCGGCCACAGCCGCCGACAGCACCTTGCCCCGCTGGTCCAGAACCGTGACGTTGCCCGCCTCGAGGTTCTCGACACTGCCGGCCACCAGGCTCTGGATGCCGTTGATCTGATTGTCCGCCAGACGTGTGCCGCGGCCGAGGTTCACCACCACGCTGGCCGTGGCCGGCGCTGCCAGTTTCTTGAAGATCGAGGGCTTGGGCAGCACCAGGTGCACGCGGGCCGATTGGACCTGCTGGAAGCTTTCGATGGTCTTGGTAAGCTCGCCTTCCAGGGCGCGCTTGAAATTCACATTCTGCAGGAATTCCGTCAGACCGTACTGCTTGCCGTCGAAGATCTCGAAACCGACCGTGCCGGACGACGGGATGCCTTTGCTGGCCAGATCCACGCGCAGATGGTGGACGGCGCTTTCCGGCACCAGGATCGTCGTGCCGCCATTGGTCAGTTCCGCCTTGACGTCCTGTTTGGACAGCTCCGAGAGGGCCACCGAGGCGTCCTCGGGGGTCAGGTTGGTGAACAGCACCGCGCTGTCTTCCTTCTGCAGCCAGAGACTGAACACCGCGACACTGATCACGCTGGCGGTGACAACCGCGCCCAACAGGACCCGCTGGTTGAACGAAAGGTGTCCAAGCCTGGTCTTTAAGTTGTCAATCTGTTCTTTGAGTCCGTCCACCTGTAGACCTCAGATCCTTCTCAAGTTGGCCGAGTTCGGCCGTTTAGCGCCCTAGACCGGCATCCGCATCAGTTCCTGGTAGGATTCCAGCAGCTTGTTCCTGACTTCCATGAGCAACTCGAAGGCCATTTGCGATTCCTTGGCCGCAATCATTACGTCATGCACTTCGGTGGTCTTGCCACTGATCATGTCGGTGACCATTTCATCCCGGTGCTCCTGGGCGGCCTGCACATCCTGGATGGCATTCTGCAGTTGGGCCGCGAAGCTTGCCTTGGGCGCGCCGGTTGCGTTGCCCGCACCGTAGGCGGCCCGCGGATCGATGCTGCCGAGTCCCTTGACGCTTCCGATTGCCATGACTTCCTACCTCTCCTGCGTCCGCTAGATCTTCAGGGCGTCGTTGAACATGTCCTTGGCCGTCTGGACCGCACTGACGTTGGCCTCGTAGGCGCGGCTGGCGGTGATCATGTCCACCATTTCACTGATCGGGTTGACGTTGGGCATCAGCACATAGCCCGCCTCGTCGGCGTCCGGATGCCCCGGGTCGTAGACCACGCGAAAGTCCGAGGAATCCGGCGAGACCTGCACCACGCTCTCGATGCCGCCACCGACCTCCTGGCCGATCTGCACCGTTTCGCTGATGTGGCCCGGATTGGTCCGCGCCAGGCGCGTATCGGTACTCAGGCTCATGCTGCTGCCGTTCATCCGGTCTCCGAGCACCTGCTCGAAAATGGCCCGTTGCCGCCGGTATGGTGTGCCGTCGGCTGTCTTGGTCGTCTCGGCGTTGGCCAGGTTGCGCGCCACGACGTCCATCCGGGTGCGCTGCCCCCGCATGCCCGAGGCGCTGATCCGGATTGAGCTGAACAGTCCGTTACCCATGGTTCAGTCCTTTCTAGCCCACCCGGCCGCGGATGGCGCTGCGCAGCATGTTGTAGCGCCCGCTGAGCAGGCGCGTGGCCATCCGGTAGCTCAGGTCGTTGGTGGCCAGCGTGGTCATCTCGGTGTCGATGTCCACGTTGTTGACGCCGTTGTCGAATTGGCTGTCGGCGTCGATCATCAGGTCCTCGGTCGCGGCGGGGCCCTGGCCGCCGATCGGGATGTGGTTGCGGTGGGTGGTCATCCCCCGCAGCCGCATCTGCTCGCTGTCGAGCAGCTCTTCGAATTGCAGCTTCTGGGCGCGGTAGCCCCGCGTCTCGACGTTGCTGATGTTCTGGGCCGTCACCTGGTGCCGGCGGGCGTACACGTCCACGGCCTTCTTCAGGTTCTCCAGGTGCGCCTTGGCAAACAATCCGGTCTTGATCATGATTTACCCCGGGATCTCCAGACCCATGTCCGTGTACAGGTTGAGCTTGTTGCGCAGGGTGCGCACGCTGATGCCCAGTTCCTGGGCGGCCTGTGTGCGATTGCCGCGCGTATTCTCCAGTTTGCGCATGATCAGCTCACGCTCCATGTCTTTGAGGGTCATGTCCTGGGACAGGCCGCTGGCGCGGTCGGTGGCATCCATCTCTTCGCTCAGACCAAGGATTTCCTCGTCCAGGCAGTCGTCGTTGCTGAGGATCACCGCCCGTTCGAGCACGTTCTGCAGTTGCCGGACATTGCCCGGCCAGTCCATGGCCAGCAGGCAGCGCATGGCCGACTCGGTGATCTCCAGCAACGGCTTGTTGTTCTCGGCGCAGAAGTTCTGGCAGAAGTGGGCCGCCAACAGCGGGATATCGTCCTTGCGCAAACGCAGCGGCACGATCCGCAGCGGAATCACGTTCAAGCGAAAATAGAGGTCTTCCCGGAAGTTGTGCGCCTTGATCTCTTCCTTCAGGTTCCGGTTCGTCGTGGCGATGATGCGCACGTCGGCCTTGGTGGCGTACTTGGCACCCAGCCGCATGAACTCCCGCTCCTGCAGCACGCGCAGCAGCTTGGCTTGCATGGCAAACGGCATCTCGCTGATTTCGTCCAGCAGCAGCGTGCCGCCGTCCGCCAGTTCGAACTTGCCCTGCCTGGTGCCGACCGCGCCGGTGAAGGCGCCGCGCTCATAGCCGAACAGTTCGGATTCCAGCAGGGCTTCCGGGATCGCCGCACAATTGATCCGGATGAAGGGCCCGTTGGCCCGATTGCCGGACTCATGGATGGCCCGGGCGACCACTTCCTTGCCGGTGCCGCTTTCGCCCTGCAGCAGCACCGTGCCGCGGCTGTCGGCGATCATGGCGATCTTCTCCCGCATCTGGACCATGGCCGGATTGTTGCCCAGCAGACCCTTGTGCTCGGAACGTTCGGCCACGTTGGTGCGCAGCGACTTGTTCTCCGTCTTCAGCTCGGCGAACTCGAATGCGCGTTTCACCGCGTGATCCAACTGGTCCATGCCGAATGGCTTGGTCAGGAAATCCTGGGCCCCCTTGCGGGTCGCCTCCAGCGCCAGTTCGATCGAGCCGAAAGCCGTCATCATCACGACCAGCGGCTGATAGTCAAGATGGGTCCTGATGTCGCTCAGCAGTTCCATGCCGCCCCGGCCGGGCATCTGCATATCCGACAGCACGAGATCGATCTTCTCGGCCCTGAGCACCGCCATCGCTTCGGTTCCGTCGCCCGCGGTGTGCACCTGGTAGCGGCTCTTGAGGGACGTGGCGAGAAAATCCCGCATGGTCTGCTCGTCGTCGACTACCAGGATCGTGTGCTTCATGGTCATCATCTGCCTTTCTTCTGCCGTGACAGCCGACCGCAGTCGGCCTCGCTCCATCGCTGTCCTAGATCGCTGCGGCCACTTCAACGGTGACTGCGGTGCCTTCGCCGGGCCTGCTGTGCAGCGCCCAGGCCAGACCGTACATGTCCAACAGGGTTTCCACGCGCGTCAGTCCGACACCGACATGGTTCTCCTTGGTCGTCAGGAAGGGAGTCGTGACCTGTTTGATCAGGTCAGGCTCGATACCGGGGCCGTTGTCCTGCAGGGTCAGCGCAACCCGCCCGGTCGGCTGCGTGGTCGCCGTTACCGTCACGGTGACGGGCGCGGGCGTGCCCCGTCGCCCCTCGCTGGCGTTGCACAACACCTCGGTCAGAACCAGACACAGATCCGCCCGCGGCAACAGCAGCTCCCCATGGGGCAGGCGGCCGCTGAGCACGCGCAGCCCGGGGCACTTGTCCTCGCAGACGCTGAAAACGTCGGCCAGCAGGCCGGGCAGATCCACGCCGACGTCCGGGTGGCGCCGCGGCGCCGTCAGGTCCCCGACGGACCGGAATATCTCTTCCATCTTCTCGACTTCAGTGATGATCTTGCGCGCCCAGTGGGCCGGATCGGCCAGGGCCAGGTCCGGCGCCGCGATCAGGCTGGCGTACCCCTTGATGCCGCACAGGGTGTTGCTGGTCTTGTGCAGGTAGCCATGCAGCAGGCGACGGTCATGGCCGCCGTCCGGCTCGGTCCTGGTCGGGCTTTCGAGCAGTAGCGTCATCAGATGGTTCTCGCCTGTTCGATGAGGTACAAGTCGTTCTTTTCTTCACAGGACAGGATCTCTTCGATGAGGTGAGTCACCTGGGTCAGCGACTCCCGCAGCCGGTTCCGGTTGTTGGCGGAGAACTCCTGCCGGCGCCGTTCCCATTCCTGCTTGTGCCGGGCTTCCATCAGTTCCAGCCGGCCAATCACGTCGAGGCAGCTCTTCTTCTTTTGCAGGACCTGGCGCACCTCGGCCAGGCCACCGCCGCGACGGACGATGTCACCCTGTTGGCGGGACAACTCCAGCACCTGCCCGTAGATCTGTCGTTCCTCCTCGTACAGGTTCAACAGGCGCTGCAGCAGGACGCCTTCATCACGGCCGGTAGTAGTTGGCGAGGCCATAGGGTTCACCTCCCGCCTTGATGCGTTCGAGTTCCTGGGCAATCGGCGCCATGGCACAGGCCTGGTCCTGCCAACTGCCGAAGCGTGTGCCTTCGCAGACCTGCTGAAAACCATTGGCCGCGCTCAAATAGCGGGTGGCGATGAAATCGAGTCCGGCCAGCTGGTACTGCCCCCACAGCCTGAGTTTCAGGACGCGGCACTCCTTGAGCACACCGTACAATTCGCGGGCGGTCCGGCTGTCTCCGCCCAGGAAGAAGCCGTCCGGCAATGCGGTCAGCACCCAGCCGCGCTGTCCCTCGGTTAGCCCGGCGCTCAGGCCGCCGCTGAGTACGAGTTCCCGCAGTTGGACCAGCGATTCCGCGGTCCGGCCCAGCCAGTTCAGGGCGTAGGCGTGCCAGAAGCGCACGCGGTTGTTGAAGGCGTCCGGATGGGAACCGGTTTTCTGGACCAGGTGCGCGAGCGTGTCGCTGTCCTGCTCGGTCAGCAGCCAGCGGTAGGCCAGCACCAGTTCGTCCTGCCGGCCGGCGAGCTCCGACGCCCCGAGGGTATTGGTCAGCAGTTGCGCCATGGCCAGGGAATCATCGGCCGACGCGGCGCAGGCCAGTCCTTCACGGGCGATTTCGTGGGTAAAGCTGCCGCTTGAATCGATTTGCGCGGCGAGGTTGTACCAGACCAGGGCGCTGTCGTACTCGCTGAGATTCACGTAGTTGCGAGCGTTGGCCAGCGCCATCAGGGTCGACTGCAAGTTGCCGTTGCCGCGGTTGTTCCAGGTGGCTTCCAGCTCCGAGACGGCTTTGCTGATGCTCAGGTGCCGGTAGGGGCGCGGGTTGTCCAGATCCCAGGCCGGCAGGTCGAAGGGAAACAGCAGATTGGCCTCCGGCAGGTCCGCCGCCTCGCGGGCTGCCACGGCCTCTTCCAGCGAATGCATCCACTGCAGATAGCCATCGGCCTCGGCCGCTGACATACCGGATGTCTCACCACAGGCGCTCCCGGCCGCGAACAGCCCGCACGCAGCCAGCACGAGAACCACCAGTTTCATTTTGCTCCCAGTTTTTGACATGGCTCGATTTTCCCAGGTGTGGAATGTTCGGTCGTTTTGGCAGGGAATCGCAAAGGCCATGCCCCCATTCACCTGGGCTGAGCCCCGAGGGGAAGAATATTCAGGGCGGTCGGCAGGTCAATCCGCCGGTTCCACAAAATGGCTTACACAAGGGTGTTAGCCATATCGGTAAATGTTTTACTTTAGAATCGCGCGGGCCGTCGCGGATACAGCCCAGAACCATGGGAGCGCCCACGACACCGCGCATGTGGCCAGATTGTGGTCAGGAGTTGGTCAGCTTCGGTCGGGGAAAACATTGCCGGGGATGGCCGGTCGGCCACCCCCGGACAGCAGGGTCTTTCTTGCCGGGGTCAGCCCTCGGCTTCGTCGGCCTGCAGCTCTGTCTCCCGGGCCGCCTCATACAGGCGCAGCTTCTCGCGCAGGGTCTGGCGGCTGATACCCAGCACCCGGGCGGCCTTGCTCTTGTTGTTCTCGGTCATTTCCAGCGTGTACAGGATCTGCAGGCGCTCCACCTCGGACAAGGGCATCAAGCCGGTGGCTGCCCCGAAGGCCTGCTGGCGCGACGAGGACCGCGGGTTGTGTCCGGCCAGAATGTGATCCGGGAAATGGCCCGGCTCCAGGTGGACCGGCGCCTCCAGAATCATGATCCGTTTGAGGACATTGCGCAGTTCGCGGACGTTGCCTGGCCAGGGATACTTCTGGAGCAGCTCGAGCAGGCCCGCATCGATCGGGCCGGTGGTCATGCCCAGTTGTCCGTTGAACTCGCTGACGAAGGCGTTGATCAGGATCTCCAGATCCTGGGGACGTTCGCGCAGGGGAGGCACGTCGATCTCGATCACCTGCAGCCGGTAGTAGAGGTCGTTGCGGAAGGTGCCCGCCTCGATGGCTTCGCGCAACTGACGGTTTGTCGCCGCGACGATCCGCGCTTTGACCTCGAAGTCGTCCTTGCCGCCGACCCGCCGATACCGCCGGTTCTCCAACACCCGCAGCAGCCGGCTTTGCAGCAGAACCCCCATCTCACCGATCTCGTCCATGAAAATGGAACCGCCGCCAGCCAACTCGAACAAGCCTTCCTTGTTGGTCTTGGCGTCCGTGAAGGCCCCCTTGACGTGGCCGAAGAGCTCACTTTCCAGCAGGTTCTCCGGCAGCGCCGCGCAATTGATTTCCATGAAGCGGTCGCCGCTGCCCTGGCTCACTTCATGAACCGCGCGCGCCACGATTTCCTTGCCGGACCCGGATTCCCCCTGGATCAGGATCGGCGTGTCGTTGCCGCTGCGGCTGTTGCCGATCTTTTCCAGGATGGCCCCGACCCGGGACAGGCCGGGACAGGCCTTGATCATCTGCATATAGTGGCCGTCCAGATCCGGCGCCTTGCGCGCCGCCGTGGCCTTGCTTCCGGTTGGCGCCTGCTCGGCTGCCGTCCCCGCAACTTCCGCCGCCGGCGCGGTCGTCTCCACCGTCGCCCGCAGAGCCGCCCGCACCTGCTTCTTGATCGCACTGAGCTTGAACGGCTTGGGGATGAAGTCGTAGGCGCCGCCGCGCATGGCGCTGACCGCGGTATCGACATCGCCATAGGCCGTCATCATGATGACCGGCGTCTCGTTGCCCTGGTTGCGCAGGGCCTGCAGTATCTCCAGCCCGCTGACTCCGGGCAGCCTCAGGTCGGTGATCACCAGATCGTAGACCGTGTTGTGGGTGCGCGCGAGGGCCTCTTCGCCTGACTCGGCGATCTCGGCCTCGTAGCCCTCGGCAGCGAGGGATTCCCGCAACGATTCCCGAATCGTAACTTCATCATCCACAATCAGGATTCTGGCGCTCATCTGGCGTCCTCCTTCTCGGTCAACTGCTGTTGGTCGGTCGCGCCCCCGTCGGGCAGCAACACGCGGAACACGGTCCTGCCGTCTTCGTGCTCGGCCACGATGTCTCCACCGTGGGCCGTCACGATCTTGTGGCAGATCGAAAGCCCCAGCCCGGTGCCGGAGCTCTTGGTCGTATAGAATGGCCTGAATAGCTTGGGCTTCTGCTCGGCCTTGAAGCCAGGTCCGTCGTCGGTGACCTCGACCACCAGGCCCGGCGTGGTCTGGCGCAGACCCGTACGCGCATCCGGCAACTCCAATTGCTGCCGCGCGAAGATCGCCAAACGGACGCGGCCGTCACGCGGCGCCGCGTCGATGGCGTTGATCAGCAGATTCAGCAGAACCTGTTTGATCTGGTTGCCATCGACGCCGATGACCAGGTCGGCCACCGTTTGATCCGCCGGCAGATCAGCGAACTCCAATATCACGTTTCTGGCCGCAGCCTGCGGCCGCACCAATTCGAGCACGTCCCGCCCCAGCGGCCCGAAAGCCGTTTCATTCAGGCGCGGTTGGTAGGGCCGCACGTAGTTCAGCATCCGGGTGATGGTCTCGTTGATGCGCTCCACCTCACCGGTGATCACTTCGATGTAGCGGGATTTCGGATCCCGCGGGCCCAACTGCTCAGCCAGCAATTCAGCCTGGGCACTCAGGCCCATCAGGGGATTGCGAATCTCGTGGGCCAGTGTGGCCGACATTTCCACCAGGCCCTCAAGCCGGTCGGATCGCAGGCGCTCGGCCTCCAACTGTCGCGAATCGCGCAGGTCTTCGGCCACCACCACCAACCAGGTTTCGTCCCGCGCCCGGCCGGGCATCAGCGCCGTCTGGACCAGGACCGGAATACCCACCTTGTCTTCGCGCAGAATCTGCCCCTCACCGCGGAAAGTCGTCTCCGGCGTGGCCCGCAGGGCCGGCAGCAGCAGGCCCTCGACTTCGTCAAGAGTCAGGCGCGCGTCCAGGATCAGCTCCGGTGTATCCTCGCCCCCGCTGCCGACCGTGTCCTCCAGCCGGCCGCGGCCGATCTGGAAGAGAAAATCCTCCGGGGCCATGACCGGCATCTCCCGGCCGGTGAGCATTTCCTGCCCGGACCGATTGCAATACACGGTGCGACCG
>JAJRWA010000252.1 GCA_024277025.1 Candidatus Krumholzibacteriota bacterium
CCGTCGGTCGAACGGAAGATGTGGGTCGTCTGCTGCAGCGAGGACTTGAAGCGGCCCACCGTGGTGGAGACCAGGACCAGGTCCGGATCGGTCGGCGAGACGATGATACGCGAAACGTTGTTGAAGCGCATGTCGTTCAGGGTGCTGGCCAGGGGTGTCCAGGTCAGGCCCTTGTCCGTGCTCTTGAGCATTCCGTTGCCATTCATCGTATCGACGTTGAAATAACTCTCGCCCGTTCCGGCGTAGAGAATGCTCGTGTTGGACGGGGCCATGGCCAGGGACTGCATCGCCAGCAGGGGCTGGTCGTCCATCAACGGCGTCCAGGTCGCTCCCGCGTCGGTCGTGTGCCAGACGCCGCCGCCGACGCTGGTGATGAACCAGGTGTTCCCGGTCGGATCGTCCGGGTCGACCACGATCACGCGGGCCCGGCCGGCCACGTTGCCCGGGCCTCGGGAGTGCCAGACCAGACTCTTGTCGCGCGGAGCCGCAAACTTGCGGGCCTTGGCCACCTCGCGGTAGAGATACCCGGGCTCATACTCGGGCACGGTACGGTCGGACGGAATCCGCATTTCGTGCAGGATCCGGGCGAATTCCTCGGGCTGGCCCATGCGGGGCTCACCCTGACGCCAATTCTCAAGCCTGGACAACTTGCTCTGCAGTTTGAATTCCCGTCCGGAGCCGGGCGTGGCGTGGGCCAGCGACAATTCCAGATCTGCTTTGCGGGTCTGATACCAGGCACTTTCCGTGCGATCATTTATCAAATTGCTGTTGTCTCTGACCAAATCGATCAGGGCACCGGTTGCGACCACAATCAGACCAAGGGCGAACAAAAGCCTTTTCATACGATATACCTCGGAGCCGGGCGAACGGCAGGCGAGTCATCCCAGGGAATGGACGACGGTGGGTAAATGGGTTATCACAATGATTGTCGGTTATTTCCGCTCATTTGGCAAGGGAAAAGAGGGCAAATAGAGTCCGATTAAACTGCACCCAAATCATCCGATATTGCAAGTATGTGTGATGAAACGAAAAACCCGGACCACAACGCCAAAATGGCGCCGCAATCCGGGTTCTGAGCTTCGGAGTGCGAACCGGGCTATTCGCCGCCCGCCGCCTCGGCTTCCGCTTCCATCTCGGCCGCGAGCTCGGCAGCCGCCACCGCGGCCAACTCGTGCTCGTGGATGCCGTTGATGATGCGCTCATCCTCCTCGGCAGGCTCCTCGACGGCCAGGTGCTTGAACTCGGTCAATCCGGTGCCGGCGGAGATCAGGTGACCCATGATCACGTTCTCCTTCAGGCTGCGCAGTTCGTCGCGCTTGCTGCGGGTCGCCGCGTCGGTCAGCACACGGGTCGTTTCCTGGAACGAGGCCGCACTGATGAAGCTGTCGGTCGTCAGGCTGGCCTTGGTGATCCCCAGCAACAGCGGCTCGAAAGTCGCCGGTTCCAGCTCGGGTTCGCCGTTGGCGCGCAGTTCCATGTTCTTGCGCAGGATGTCACGGTTGATCTCCTCCACATCCTGCTTCGAAACCTGCTCATCCTCCAGGAACGGCGTATCACCCGGATTGATGATCATGACCTTGCGCAGCATGCGCGAGACGATGATCTCGACGTGCTTGTCATTGATCTTCACGCCCTGCAGACGGTAGACCTCCTGCACGGCGTTCACCAGGTAGCGCTGCACCTCGGCCACACCCTTGATGGACAGTATGTCCATGGGGTTGATCGGGCCTTCGGTCAAACGATCGCCGGCCAGCACATGCTCGCCCTCGTAGGTCCGGACGTGCTTGCCGTGGGGAATGGTGTATTCCTTCTCCACGTCATGCTCGCCGACCACAGCCACCTTGCGCTGGCCGCGGGTCGTGCCGCGGAACTCGACGACGCCATCGATCTCGGTCACCGTGGCGGTATCCCGCGGCTTGCGCGCCTCGAACAGCTCGGCCACCCGGGGCAGACCACCGGTGATATCGCCGGACTGGGCCAGCTCACGGGGGATCTTGGCCAGGTGAGTCCCGGCCGGCACCTTCTCGCCGTCCTCCACCAGCAGGAACGCACCGGTGGGCAGGATGTACTCGGCCATCTTGCGTCCGGTCTTGGCGTTCATGATCTGGATCGAGGGGTGCACGCTCTTGTCCGCACTCTCGACCACCACCGGCTGCTTCATCTTGGTCTTCTCGTCCAGATCGACACTCAGGGTCACACCCTCGATGATGCCACTGAAGGCCACGATACCGTCGCCCTCGCTGAGGATGAAATCGGCGAACGGATCCCATTCGAAGATGGGATCGCCAACCTTGACCTTGGCCTTGTTCTTGACCGTGACCACCGCGCCGTAGGGCAGGGTCATCTGCGAGCGCGTGATGCCCGAATCCAGCAGCAGGCTGATCTCGCCCTTGCGCCCGATCGAAACCATCTGCTTGTCGGCGTTCTTGACCAGCTTGACTTCGTCGTTGAAGATGATCTTGCCGTTGGCCGCCGCCTTCTTGGTCGTCTGCTCGACGATACGACTGGCCGTACCACCGATATGGAAGGTCCGTAGCGTCAGCTGGGTGCCGGGCTCACCGATGGACTGGGCCGCCATGACCCCGACCGGCTCGCCGATATCCACCAACTTGTGCTCGGAGAGATTGTAGCCGTAACAAAGGGCACAGATACCGCGGCGATTCTCGCACGAGAGCACCGAGCGCATCAGCACGCTTTGCACACCGGACTCCTCGATCAGGTTAGCCAGATCACGGTCGATCACGACCCCCGCCTCGGCAATGACGTTGCCGTTGCCGTCGATCACGTCCTCGGCCGAAGTACGGCCGATGATGCGCTCGGACAGGGTTTCGATCGTCTTCTCCCCCTCCTTGAGGGCCTCGATCTCCACCCCGCGCAGGGTGCCGCAGTCGTGGGTGGTGACCACGATGTCCTGGGCCACGTCCACCAGGCGCCGCGTCAGGTATCCCGCGTCCGCAGTCTTCAGCGCCGTATCAGCCAAACCCTTGCGGGCACCATGTGTCGAGATGAAGTATTCGAGCATGGTCAACCCCTCGCGGAAGTTCGCGATAATGGGCTGCTCGATGATTTCCCCGAAGCCACCGGTGATCTTCTTCTGGGGTTTGGCCATCAGGCCACGCATACCCGCGAGTTGCTTGATCTGATCAGCCGAACCGCGAGCGCCCGAGGCGTTCATCATAAAGACCGGGTTGAATCCCTGGTCATCCGCACTCAGGTGCTCGAACATGCGATCCCGGACCTCATTGGTCACCTGGGTCCATTTGTCGATCACCTTGTTGTAGCGTTCGCGGTTGGTGATCACGCCGTCCCGGTGATCGCGCACGTAGCCGTCGACCACCTTCTGGGCCGCGGTGATGATGTCCTTCTTCTCCGGCGGGATGATGATGTCGTCGATCCCGATGGAGATCCCGCCCTCGGTCGCGTGGTAGAAACCCAGCTCCTTGAGGCGGTCCAGGAAG
>JAJRWA010000253.1 GCA_024277025.1 Candidatus Krumholzibacteriota bacterium
CCGCCCGGATGCAGCAGGAAGGCCCCGAGGTCGGCCACCGTCAGGTCATGCTCGGCCAGAAAGGTGCCGATATCCTCGGCCGCGGTCTCGCGCACGATCTCGGGGATGCGCTGGGCGAACACAACCTGCAAACCCTTCTGCAGCACGGTCCAGCCCATCACGTCCAGCGAGTCGGGGTAGAAGCGGCTGCGGGTGGCCAGGATTTCCAGGCCCTCGCCCTGGCCACTGATCACCGCGGCGGCGGCCCCGTCGCCGAACAGGGCGGTGGCGATCAGGTTGCTCTTGGAGGTGTCACCGGGCAGAAAGGTCAGGCCGCACAGTTCGGTGGCCACGACCAGGATGATAGCGTCCGGATGGGCCAGCGCGTAGTGATGGGCGTGGGACAGACCCGCGCTGCCGCCCGCGCAGCCCAGGCCCCAGATCGGGGTGCGCCGGACATCCGGCCGCAGGCTCATCTCGTTGATCAGGCGGGCATCGATCGAGGGCGTGGCCAGGCCCGTGGTGTTGATGTAGATGATGTAGTCGACATCGGCGGGCTGCAGGTCGGCCTGCTGCATGGCGGCATGGGCGGCCTGGGCCGAAAGCCGGGTGGCCTCTTTGGCGTAGAGGGCGCTTTTCTCGGCCAGATCGTGGTCGCTGAAGAACCACTCCTGGGAGGCGGCGAAGTAGCGGGTCTTGATGCCGGCGTGGGTGAAAACGGGCAGCAGACGCTCAATATCGGGAAGGTGATCCTGGAACTGGAGGCGGGCGAATTCGGCGGCCTGTTCCTGCTCGATACGGTGCTTGGGGACGGCGGTGGCGACGGACCGGATCCGGCTCACGATGGCTTCCTCTCGGGTAGAGAATCAGGTGGGGCTGAACTCTACACTAAGCGGAAATCGCGGCGGCGCAACGGGATCAGTCGTCTTTGGGCTGGAAGAAGGCCGCCAGACGCTCCTGGACCGCCTGCCAGGTCGCATCCACGTTGTCGGCGATTTCGTCCTGCAGCAGATCCAGGTCGCCGAGGGCGCTGCGGGCGCGCCCGAAACCCTCGCCGATGCCGCGGCGCACTTCGGTCTCGAAGCGGGCCATCAACTCTTCCGGGCTGAGGTCCTGGTTCTGGCGGGCGAAGGCGCCGTGCAGGCCGAGGGCGAAGCTGACGATGCGGTCGGCCGTGGCCGCGGGAGAGTTGTCGACCGTGGTGTCAAAGGCTCCGGTGGCCGCCGGCGTGTCGGCGGTGCCCAGCGACTCGTTGAGCTTTTCCTCGAGGCGGGCCTGCAGAAAACCCAGGCCGCCGTCGGCCATGATCTCGGCCGCCAGGCCGGCCGGTGCGCGTTCGTGATCCGGCCGCTCGGTCGCGGCGCGACTGGTGGCCTTGTTGTTGGTCGGTGCGGGCGTCAGCAGACGGGCAGCCACGGGGTTGATCATGTCGGTCCTCCCTGAGAGTGGACCCGCCGTGTCCGGTGGCGGGAAGTCATCATAGGTATCGGCTGGCTCGTGGTTTTCCTTAACGCAGGGCAGACTTGACGGCCGCCACCCATGCCGTACAATGGGCCAACTGATTGCCAATACATACAAAAGGACTCCCCATGGCCCGCATGATCCCACCCGCGTTCGACCAGTCCACGACCAGCGCCGCCGAGCGCACGCTCTACTACAAACTGCAGGACGGCCTGGACGAGGACTGGACGGTGATCCACTCCCTGGCCTATCTCGAGGACCGTGGCCGCTTCCACCGCGAGGGCGAGTGCGATTTCCTGCTGCTGCATCCGCGCTATGGGATGCTGGTGATCGAGGCCAAATCGGGCTCGCCCAACTACGACGGCAAGCGTAAGAAATGGGTCTACGACGACGGACACACCCTGACCGATCCCTACGCCCAGGCCACGCGCGCCATGCACTATCTGGTGGGGCAGTTGCGTCGCCGGCGCACGCTCTGGGCCGAAGCGGGGCCCGCCTTCGCCTACGCGGTGGCCTTTCCGGATGCGCGCCAGGTCGTGGGCAACCTGCCGCCGGGCTTTGCCGTGGACATGCTGCTGCTCGAACCGGACCTGGACCAGATCCAGAAGTGGGTGATCCGGCTGCTGGCGCGATTCGACCGGCCGCTGCCCGAAGTGGTGCCTGGCGCCCTGGCAAGCGCGCTGGACGTGCTGGCGCCCTCGTTCCATCTGACGCCCGCCCTGAAACCGGTCATCGCCGCGGCCCACCGCGAGTTCGTGCGCTTGTCGGGCGAACAGGTGGACTTGCAGAACAACCTGGCCAACCAGCCGCGCATGGTGGTGCACGGTGGCGCGGGCACGGGCAAGACCATGCTGTTGTCCGCCGTGGCCAGGCAGGAGCATGAGGCCGGCAAGTCGGTGCTCGTCCTGTGTTTCAACCGGGCTCTGGCGGCCGAGTTGGCGGAGTCCTTGGCCGGCATCACGGTCTTCACTTTTCATGACCTTTGCCTGGAGATTCTGCGCACGACCGGCGTGGTGCAGCCGCCGACCGACGATCCGGAGTACTGGGACAAACTGTTGCCGGACGCGGCTCTTGGCGCCCTGGAAAAGTACGAGCCGCGTTTCCAGGAGATCATGGTGGACGAAGGCCAGGATTTCAGGGCCGACTGGTGGCTGCTGGTCGAGGCACTGCTCGATACCAGCGGCGACAACGGCTGGCTCATTTTCTGCGACGAGCAGCAGAACCTGTTCGACCGCTGCGGGCCGCTGCCCTTTGCCGAACCGTCGTGGAGATTGAACGCCAACCGTCGCAATACGGCTCAGATCGCGGCGTATGTGCGGCAGGCCGTGCAGTTGCCGCCGCTGCCGGACGGGATCGTGCTGCCGGAAGGACCGGAGCCCGTGATTCATCAGGTTGGCAGCGCGGCCGAGGAACGCCAGGCCGTGCAGAAGGTGCTGCACGAGCTGGTGCAGGTGCAGGGCGTGGATCCGGATGATATCGTGATCCTGGACCCGCACGTGCTGGCGCGCTCGTCGTTCGCCGAAAACCGGCAACTGGGCAACCTGACGGTGCGCGCGCTGGCGGACCCGCCGACCGCCAATACCGTCCGCCACGCCACGGTCAAGAAGTTCAAGGGACTGGAGGCCGACTGCGTGCTGCTGGTGGGCGTGGGCATGCCCAGCGGCTACTACACCGGCGACCGTCTGGCCCGCTTCATCTACGTCGGCGGCAGCCGGGCCCGTGTGGTGCTGCACGTATTTGAGTGGCCGGCCGCTGGCGATGCGGTATGATTGTTGCTATTAAAGACTGTTCCCGTGTGACCTGGCCCGGTTTGAACAAAGAGACGCCCGATGGACCACATTTCGGAAATCACCATGCTGCTCAACGACTTGCAAGATGGTCAAAGTGGTACTTTCGACCGTCTGGTGCCCTTGGTCTATGACGAACTGCAGCAGTTGGCCCACTTCCAACTGCGCGGCGGGGGCGGGGCGACGCTCAATACCCAGGCTTTGGTGCATGAAGCGTATCTCAAGCTGAGCGAGGGCCAGGAGCAGGGTATTCGCAACCGCGACCAGTTCCTGCGCGTGTGCAGCGTGGTCATGCGCAACGTGGTGATCGACAGTGTGCGGCGGCGGCAGGCGGCCAAGCGCGGTGGTCCGGGCGTGCCCTTGACCTTCAACGAAGAGCTGTTCGAAACCGAGAACCAGGCCGAAGAACTGCTCGCCCTGGACGAGGCGCTGACCCGCCTGGATGACTACGATCCGTTGCTGGCCCGGGTTGTCGAGTGCCGCTATTTTGCCGGGCTGACCGAGGTCGAGACGGCCGGCGCCCTGGGGATCGGCGAGCGCACGGTCCGACGCCACTGGGTCAAGGCGCGCACCCTGCTGCACCAGATGCTCACTTCCTGAGTCCTACTTCTTCTCCACTGCCGGCACAATTTGGTTCAAACGCGCGCGCCAGTTCTCGTGACCTTCCGGCAGGTAGCGCAGCAGATTGCTCAGCCAGGCCCGGACCGTGCGATCCTGCCGGCCCTTTTCCGTCGCCAGGACCGGTTCCGACCGGCGCCAGAGGAGTTCCGCTTCGGGTGTCCGGCCGACCAGGTCCAGGCACACCGCGCGCTGGGCCATGACGGCGGCGGTCCAGAGGTGGTCCGTGCCGAGACCGCGCGCGAAGACGTCTTCGGCGACGCGCAATTCTGCTTCGGCCGCCGTGTACTTACCGGTCAGGAACAGGAAGTAGCCCAGGGCGCGGTGTGCCGAGCCGGCACGCCAGTGATCCGGTCCCATCAGGTCGGTCTGCAGGGCGATGACCTCCACCAACTGGCGTTCGGCCTCGTCCAGCCGGCCCAGATTCTGCAGGACCGAGGCCAGGTTCGTGCG
Source organism: Candidatus Krumholzibacteriota bacterium (assembly GCA_024277025.1). GTDB lineage: Bacteria > Krumholzibacteriota > Krumholzibacteriia > LZORAL124-64-63 > LZORAL124-64-63 > JAGRNP01. The sequence continues at coordinate 4,299 of JAJRWA010000253.1, forward strand.
GATCATGACCGTGCTGGGGTGCCCCCGGCCGTAATAGCTTTCGTTGCGGGCGAGGGCCTCACGGTACAGCGGCTCCGCTTCGGCGAAGCGCTCCTGTTTGCGCAGCAGGTAGGCCAGATTGTTCAGGGCGCCGGGCAGGGCAACCGGGAATTCTTCTTCGCGCGCCCGCATCAGCGGGATCTGCCCGCGGTACAGCCTTTCGGCTTCCTCGGTCTGGCCGACGGTACGCAGCACATAGGCCAGATCGACCTGGATGACGATCTGCAGGGGATCGTCAGGCGGCAGATGAGTGGCCACGATCTCGGCCGCTTCCCGCAGTTCCTTTTCCGCCAGGTCGTAGCGCCGTTGCTCGCGGTGGATGAGGGCCACCAGCTTCAGGGCCCTGGCGATTTCCACCTCGCCGGGGGGCAGTATTTCACGCCGGATTTCCAGGGCCATTTCCGCCGCGCCGATGGCGTCGTCGAGCAGGTTGGCCTGCCGCCACAGGTTGGCCACAGCGATGGCGGCCGCGGCCGTCTGCGGGCTCGATCTGCCGTATTGTTCGGTCGACAAGTTGACGACCTCGGCCAGGGCGGGTCCGGCCAGTTCGAACAGGCCCAGATTGCTCGCCACCTCGCCCATCACCCCGAGCAGCCGGATCTTCGTTTCCGGATCGCTCAGTTCGTCGTCGATGCGGCCGAACGAGTCGACCAGCAGTTCCCGCGCGGTCACCTCCCGGCCCCGCACCGAAGTGGGATCGGCCACCTTCAGCAGGTTGACCAGGAAGTCGGAGACCTCCTTGCGGCGCGCCGCTTCCTGACGGGCGATATCGCGCTCGGCGGTGATGCGTTTGACGTGAAAGACCGAGAAACCCACCACGCAAACCAGCAGCGTCGCCAACAGCGTCACGCCCAGGGGGTGGCGCCGCACGAAGCGCCGCAGTTGGTAGGGCACCGAGTCGGGCCGGGCCAGGATGCGGTCGCCGCTCAGCCAGCGGATCAGGTCCGCCCGCAGTTCATTGGCCGACCGGTAGCGGCGGCCCGGTTCCTTGCGCAGGGTCTTCTGCAGGATCAGGTCCAGATCGCCGCGCAGGATGTTCTTCAACTGCCCGGGCGTGGTCCGGCGGCTGGTGAAGACATAGTCCGGTTTCTGGTTCAGGGCTTGCGCAGCCCGGGTGGCCACCGCCGTGGTCACCATCCGGCTGGCCGGCGAGGGGTCGGTGTCGCAGATCCGGTTCTGCACTTCCAGGGGCGTGCGGTCGGTCAGGTCATAGGGGTACTGCCCGGTCAGCAGGCGGAACAGCAGCACACCCAACTGGTACACATCCGAGGCCGTGGTGATGTTCTCCTGCCGGATCTGTTCGGGGCTGGCGTATTCGGGAGTCAGCAGGCGGTGGCCGGTGATCGTTTCCTGCGGCTGGCTCTTTTCGTCGGCGATCTTGGCGATGCCGAAGTCCAGCAGGTGCACCTTGCCTTCCTCGTCGATCCAGACGTTGCTCGGCTTGAGATCACGGTGGATCACCAGGTGGCGGTGGGCGTAGTCCACGGCCTCGATCACGCCCAGAAAAAGCCGCACCCTTTCCCGCACATCCAGTTGCTTGCGGTCGCAGTAACTGTCCAGGCGCTGGCCCACGACCCGGTTCATCACCAGGTAGGGCCGCCCATCGGGCGTGAAACCGCCGTCCAGCAGCTTGACGATGCCCGGATGGTCGAGATCGGCCAGGATCTGGCGCTCCTGGATGAACCGCCGCCGCGCGTCTTCGCTGTCCGCGCCCAGCCGCAGGACCTTGATCACCACGTTCTGCGTGAATTCGCCGTCTTGGCGTCGGCCCAGATAGACCACGCCCATACCGCCGCGGCCGATCTCTTCGACCACCTCGTAAGGGCCCAGCCTCTGGCCCAGCAGGGGATCATCCAGACTGGCGGCCACCAGCCGGCCCGCCGACTCGGGCAAGGGCGTGTCCAGGTGACCGTCAGCAGCGGTGTGGGACCGCAACAGCTCGCGCAGCTGCGCGAGATCGGCCGGGCTGAGATCGGGCCGGTCGGCAAGCCACGCCTGGCGCGCGTCCGGAGCCAGGTCGAGCAGTTCGTCGAACAGGGGCTCCAGGCGCCGCCAATCATCTGGGGATATCGGGCTCAATTGGGGACCTCCCGGGCGAAATGAGAAAAGTTTTGGGAATATTGTAACACAGTGGCCGGATCGGTGCCCAGCCTGCGTCTTACAGGATGACGGGCAGATGAAGATACCCTGGGGGGGGAGTTCTGCTCTGAGTCGAATCGACCGGAACGGCTGCCCAGGCTGTTCCGGTCGTTGTCGTTGGGGCCGGTCTGATGGTATGGTGGACCTCCGGCCAATCCCGGCCGGGCTGCCGGCTGGGGACCTGTTTGCTCGATATCCTGATCATTATCGCCTACTTCGTGGCCGTCATGTTCGTCGGTGTGCGCTCGCGCACCAAGGGCGACGTTTCTGCTGACGAGTACTTCATCTCCAGCCGCTCGCTGGGCTGGCCGTCCATCGCGCTTTCCACGGTCGCGACCAATATCCATGCGGGGCACTTTCTGGGTATGGCCGGTTCGGCCTACCTCTACGGCCTGGCCCAGGCCAATCTCGAGATCAACGCCGTGTTCGGCATCCTGCTGGCGGCGTTCGTTTTTGTGCCGCTGTACCTGCGGCTGAAAGTCGTGACCATCACCCAGTTCTTCGAACAGCGGTTCGGCGCGCGCGTGGCCCTGGCCTACTCGGTGTTGACGATGGTGATGTACGGGTTTCTCTACCTGGGGACGACCCTGTTCTGGGGGGCGTACGCGGTCAACGCGCTGTTCGCGCCGTACATCGCCTGGCTGGGGCCGGATCCGGCCTGGCGCATTGTTATCCTGATGGTGGCGCTGGGGTCGTTCTCGGCCACGTACACCTACCTGGGCGGGCTGGGGGCGGTTGTGCGCACCGACGCGATCCAGTTCGTGCTGCTGATCGGCGGCGGGTTCACCCTGCTGTTCGCGGCGCTGCACCGTTTGGGCGGCTGGTCGCAGTTGTACGAGACGACCGACCTGATGCATCTGCACCTGCCGGCTGATCATCCGAATCTGCCCTGGACCGCTATCGGCGCCATGCTGCTGCTGAACCTGAACTACTGGGGCAGCAACCAGATCATTCTGCAGCGGTCGCTGGCCGCGCGGTCGTTGCGCGACGCGCAGATCGGGCTGTTGGCCAGCGGTGTGTTGAAGTATGTGATCGCGCTGGTGATCGTCGTACCGGGCATCGCTTTGGCCGGGATCCTGAAGGACAACCCGCTGACGGATCCGGACCAGACCTATCCGACGCTGGTCAACATGCTGCTGCCGGTGGGGCTGCGCGGGCTGGTCCTGTGCGGGCTGTTCGCGTCGTTGATGAGTTCGGTGGATTCGATATTCAATTCGGTCTCGACGCTGTGGTCGATCGATGTGTTCAAGCGGCACCTGCGGCCCGGGGCGACGGATGCCGAGGTGGTGGCCACTGGGCGGCGGGCCATCCTGGTCACGCTGGTGGCGGGGCTGGTTTTTGGCTGTGTGCAGACCTATATCAAGTTCAGCAATCCTGAGTTCGCGCTGACGCACTGGTTCAACAACATCAGTTACTATATCAAGGTTGGGTTTGTGATCCTGATCGCTTCGGCGGTGTTCCTGTACAAGGCGCGGCCGAATCTGGTGCTGGTGATGATGTTCGTTTCGATTGGGATCAAGTTGCTGCTGGAGACGGTGTTCCCTGGCATGGCCTACTTCAACGTGACGGCGCTGACGATTCTGGCGGGATTTGGCGTGGTGGCCGCGGAGTCGTTGGTTCGGGAGCGGCGGGTGGTGCGGGCGGGGGAGATTTTTTGTTGGGGGGATAGCCTGACGAGGGTGCTTGGCGCGGCGCTGCTGGCCTCCTTGTTATTCCTGCAGATCCATTTCCATTGAGCCCGTGCCCTCCTGCCGGATGGCGCTCATGAAAGCTTCCCCATAACGTTCAAGCTTCGCTTCGCCGACACCGCTGAGCGAGAGGAATTGCTCCGGCGTGGTCGGCTTGTGCACGGCCATCGCCGCCAGCGTCTTGTCGTGGAAGATCACGTAGGGCGGCAGCTCCTGCTCGGCGGCCAAGCGGCGGCGCAGTTCGCGCAGGGTTTCGAAGAGGGCCTGCTCGGCGGTGTCGTCGCCGAGAGAGGCGGTTGCGGCGGTGACTTTCTTGGCGGCGGCCCGTCTGCGCGCGGCAGGTTTGCTGAGGGTTTCCTGGCGCAGATGCAGTTCTTCGATGCCCTTGAGCACGGGCTTGGCTTTGGCGGTCAACTGCAGGCCGCCGTACCCTTCGGGGTCGACAGTCAGGAAGCCGCGGGCGGTCAGTTGCCTGAGGATCGAGCGCCACTGCCAGGCGTCAAACTCCGCGCCGACACCCCACGTGGGCAACTGGTCGTGGCCGAAGCGCAGGATGCGTTCGTTCTGTGAGCCGCGCAGAACTTCGATGATGTAGGCTGCGCCAAAGCGTTGACCGGTGCGGGCCACGCAGCTGAGGGCTTTCTGGGCCGCGATGGTGGCGTCGAAGGTTTCCACCGGCTTGAGGCAGGTGTCGCAGTTGCCGCAGGGCTCAGGCAGGTTTTCGTCGAAGTAGTCCAGCAGAACCTGGCGTCGGCAGGCCGTGACCTCGCAATACCCGAGCATGGCGTCCAGCTTCTGGTTCTCGAGGCGCCGATGCATCTCGCCGGCGTCTGAATTCTCGGCCAGCTTGCGCAGCATGATCACATCCTGCAGACCGTAGACCATCCAGGCTGACGCGGCCAGGCCGTCGCGGCCGGCGCGGCCGGTTTCCTGGTAGTAGGCTTCAATGCTCTTGGGCAAGTCCAGATGCGCCACGAAGCGCACATCCGGTTTGTCGATGCCCATGCCGAAAGCGATGGTGGCCACGATGATCACGCCGTCGTCGCGGAGGAAGCGTTCCTGATTATGCTGGCGCTGGTCGCGGGGCAGGCCGGCGTGGTAGGGCAGGGCTGTCAGGCCCTGCTGGCTCAGGAACGTGGCGATCTGTTCGGTCCGCTTGCGGGAAAGGCAGTACACAATCCCGGCGTCTCCGTCGTGGCGTTCGCGAATGAACGCCAACAGCTGCTGGCGTTCATTCTCCTTGGCGTTGACTTCGTACCGGATGTTGGGCCGGTCGAAGCCGGCGGCGAAGATGAATTCAGGGGCGATAGCCAGCTTGCTGATGATCTCCTGGCGTGTGCGCTCGTCCGCCGTTGCGGTGCAGGCCAGCAGCGGTACGCTTGGGTACCGCTCTCTCAAGATGTCCAACTGCAGATATTCCGGCCGGAAGTCGTGGCCCCAGCGCGAAATGCAATGAGCTTCATCGATAGCGAGCATAGCGAGCTCCGCACGATCCAAGAGTTCGAGCGTGCGCTCCTGCAACAGCCGCTCCGGCGCGATGTAGAGCAGATCCAGTTCGCCGGTCAGCAACTGGTGTTCGATGCGCGCCGCCTCACGCGGCGGCAATGAGGAATTCAGAAAAGCTGCTCGAACACCAAGTTGCCGCAGGGCGGCAACCTGATCCTGCATCAGCGCGATCAAGGGCGAGACCACCATACCGGTGCCCGGCCGCAGGATTGCCGGAATCTGGTAGCACAGCGATTTGCCCCCACCAGTGGGCATCAACACCAGGCTGTGGCCGCCCGCCATGGTGTGGTCGATGATCTCCCGCTGGCGGCCACGGAAGGCAGGGTAGCCGAAGGTGCGGTTGAGGATTTCCAGAGGTGTGGTCATGGCATCCGGTGTGGTTGGGGTTTCAGCGTTGCTGGTCTTGCAAGCTAACGGAAAGGCCGCTGTCTGTCACGCCGTCGGGTTTGATTTCTCGGCTGGTTTCCCCGCACGCATGCGGGTTTCTCGCACTGTTTGCCAATTCATTGTGGGTGTGACGCCGGTAGTCCAATGCAGGATGAGTGCCGTGGTTCTGGCACCGGTTCTTGCTGTTGTTTTGCGGGTCAGGGGGACTTGTAGAGGGTGTATAGGCGGCCAGATGGTTACGGAGGATCTTTGAGCGACAGAAAGAGCAGAAACATGAGTGTCACCAGGCAACTGCCGTTGGCTGGGACATCGGAACCGCCGGTTGACAACTTGACGCCGGCTCAGCAGGCGCTCCATCGCAACTATTTGGAATCTGTCCGGGCGCTCAAGAAGGGCCTGGTGCGGGCGGCGTACTATCTGGGAAAGATCTCGGATCAGCGTATTCATCGGTTGCTGGGATTCAGGCGGATCGCTGACTATGCGGCGACCTTTGGCGGTTTTACCGCAGCTCAGACGGAACGTTTTTTGCACCTTGCACGTCGCTTGCCGGCCTATCCCGCGGTTGCTGAAGCAGTGGAGTTTCAGGGACTCTCCTGGGGCAAGGCACGGGTGATCGTGACGCGGACTGATCCGAATGATCAGTTGCAGTGGCTTGAACTGGCTGAGTCGATGAGCACGCGGGAGCTGGCCAGGGCGGTGGGGTCGGCGCCTGCGGCGCCGGTTTCGGCTGGTGGCCGGTCGAGTGGGCCGATGAATGGGCTGCCGGCCGCGGCCAGGGGGCGCCGGCGTTACCGAGGGCTCCCGAGGCAGCGCCACGGCCGCAGGCCGTGGCGCACTATATCACCCTGAAATTCGACGCCGAAGGCCTGGCCCGTTGGAACCGTGCCTTGGAGACGGCGATGCAACGAGCCACGGTCCACTGCAAAGAAGAGGCGGTACTGGCTGGCTTGGCGGCGCTGTCGGTCGGTAAGTCGGCAGTCGCCGGCCCGCCGACTCTGCTCACAATCATCGAATGTCCGACCTGTGGGGCGGGCTCGATTCCGACTGGACGGGGCGAGTTCCCTGCCTCTATGGCGCTGCTGAAGGCAGCGCATTGCGACGCGATCATCGAGGCGCCCGATGCGACCCGTCGCCAGGTGATCCCGCCACGCCTCAGACGCGAGGCGTTCAGGCAGGCACGTTACGCCTGCCAGGCCAAGTCGTGCGAACGCACGATTTGGCTCGAGATCCACCACCGGCGGCCTGTGGCTGGCGCGGGTCTGAACAAGCTCGAGAACCTGATCGTCCTCTGCTCCGAGTGCCACCGCCGGCTGCACAAAAACGAAGCGGCCGCTCGTGCGGCCGTTCGTGAATCACCAGACTAGATTTTGCAATACCGGACGATAATCCCGCACACGTGCGGGATTATCGCACCAAATGGAACTACTTCAGCCCCTTCCGCACCAACAAAGGCTCAATCGAAGGCTCCTTGCCCCGGAACTTCAGGTACAAGGCCATCGAATCATCACTGCCGCCGGCGGCCAGGATGTACTTCTTGAACCGCGCCGCGGTCTCGGGATCAAAGATATTCCCCGTCTCCTGGAACGCCGCGAAAGCATCCGCATCCAGCACCTCGGCCCAGACGTACGAGTAATATCCGGCTGAATATCCCCCGGCAAAAATATGCCGGAAATAAGTCGTCCGGTAACGCGGTGCGATCTCCGGAATCAACTCCATGCGCGCCAGCGACTCCTTCTCGAACACCGGCACGTTCTGCTCCTTGGTCGTCTCCAGCGTGTGCCAGTCCATGTCCAGCAGACTGGCCGCCAGATACTCGGTCGAGGCAAAGCCCTGGTTGAAGTGCTTGCTGCGTTCCAGCTTGTCGATCAACTCGGCCGGGATGCGCTTGCCGGTCTCATAGTGCTTGGCGTAGACGTCGAGCACCTCGGGCTCGAAGGCCCAGTTCTCCATGATCTGGCTGGGCATCTCGACAAAGTCGCGCGAGACCGCGGTGCCGCTCAGGGTCCGGTACGTGCAGTCGGACAGCATGCCGTGCAACGCATGCCCGAACTCGTGGAACATGGTGCCCACTTCGTCAACGCTCAGCAGCGCGGGCTTGGCCGCCGTCGGCTTGGTGAAGTTGCCCACGTTGTAGATGATCGGCACCACGCGCCGGCCGTCTTCCTTGTATTCCTTGCGGAACGAACTCATCCAGGCGCCGCCGCGCTTGCTGGCCCGCGGGAAGTAGTCGCTGTACCAGATGGCGACCAGGTCGCCGGCTTCATTCTTCACCTCGTAGACCTTGACGTCTTCCTGATAAACCGGGATATCGGTTCGTTCAGTGAAGGTGATCCCGTACAGTTTCTGCACCGTGTCGAACAACCCGGCCCGCACGTTCTCCAACTCGAAATAAGGCCGCAGCATACCTTCGTCCAGGTCGTACTTGGCCTTCTTGACCTTCTCGGCGTAGTACCACCAGTCCCAGCCCGCGAGCTTGAAGCCGCCGTGCTCCGCGTCGATCATGGCCTGGAACTCGGCCGCCTCTTCCCTGGCCTTGGCCAGGGACGGCACCCACAGCTTGTTCAGCAGTTCGTACACCGCTTCCGGCGTCTTGGCCATGTTGTCGTCCAGGATGTAGGCAGCGTGGCTTTTGAAGCCCAGCAGGTGCGCCCGCTCGGCCCGCAGGGAAGCCATGCGCGCGGCGATCTTCTTGTTGTCGGCGCCGTTGTCGTTGTTGCCGACCATGGTGTAGGCCGTGTACATCTTTTCACGCAAATTGCGTTTCGTGCTGTACTGCAGGAACGGGATCAGGCTGGGCTTGTGCAGGGTGAAAGCCCACTGGCCGGCATGGTCGCGCTGCGCCGCAGCCTCGGCCGCCGCTTCGATCGACGCGGCCGGCAGGCCGCTCAGGTCCGACTCCTTGTCCACAAACATCACGAAGTCGTTGGTTTCCTTCAGCACGTTCTCGCCGAACTGCAGCGAGAGCACCGACAGCTCCTCGTTCAACGCCTTCAGCTTCTCCTTGTCCGCCGCGCTGAGGTTGGCGCCGCCGCGCACGAAGCGCTTCCAGGTCTCGGTGACCAGTTTTTCCTGCTCGGTGTTCAGGTTCAGCTTGGCCAACTCGCCGTGCACATGATCGACCCGCGCGAACAGTTGGCTGTTGAGCAGGATCGCGTCCCGGTGCTTGGACCGCAAAGGAGCGATGCGCTTGGCGATGGCCTGCATCTCGTCGTTGGTCATGGTGCCGTTCATGGCCCCGAAGACATCGCTGACCCGGCTGAGCATCTCGCCCGCCTGGTCCATCGCCTCGATCGTGTTGGCGAAGCTGGGCTCATCCGGGTTGGCCGCGATGGCCGCGATCTCCGCGTTGTGCCGCTTCATGCCCTCGAGAATGGCGGGCTCGTAGTCGGTCTGTTTGATCCTGTCGAAGGGCGGGGTGCCGAACGGGGTGTCCCACTCGCCGAAGAAAGGGTTGTCCGCGACTGGCGACTGATCGTCGCCGCCACCACCACCGCAGCCACCCAGAATGCTCAGAAATGCCATGACCAGAAACACCTTTCGCATAACCGTCAACCTCTCCAGTTTTGTTCGCCCTCAGGGCGGTTGTCCAGGATCTCTTCGATGCTTTCCAGCACGTCGGGCGTCAGTTGCGCCGCCACGTCCAGGGCCTTCATGTTCTCGGTGACCTGCTCGGGGCGCGAGGCCCCGGTGATCACGGTGCTCACGTCGTCGTTGCTCAGGCACCAGGCCAAAGCCAGCTGCGCCAGGGTGCAACCCAGTTCTGCGGCCACGGGCTGCAA
>JAJRWA010000254.1 GCA_024277025.1 Candidatus Krumholzibacteriota bacterium
GCAACTCGATCACGTCCACCCCACGGCCATACACACTGTCTCCGCCCAGATGCATATCGCCGGTGATGGTCACGCCGTCGATCAGGTCGTTCATCCGGTTGACCGAGCGCAGCAGCGTGCTCTTGCCACAGCCCGAAGGTCAGATCAGGGCGGTGACCTTGCCTTTGGCCACCGGCAGATTCACGTCTAAGAGCACCTGCTTGCTGCCGTACCACAGATTGAAGTTCTGTATGTCGAGGATAGCTGCCGCGGCGGCCACCTCGGGGTGGATCTCGGCGGGTACCACCTGACCCGCGGCAATGGCGGCCAGCCGGTCTGCCTGCGGTTTCGTCACGGTCCTGATCATCGGTCACTCCTAGGTTCGGGTTCCGGCTCAGAATTTCGAGCCGGCAAATTTGCGATTCAACCGGGCCCGCAGCCAGACGGCCGCCAGATTCAGGCCCAGAATGATGGCCATCAGCAGCATGGTCGTGGTGAACACCATCGGCTTGGCCGCTTCCGAGTTCTGGCTCTGGAAACCCAGATCGTAAATGTGAAAACCCAGATGCATGAAGCTGCGCTGCAGATGCAGGAACGGAAACCGGCCGTCGATCGGCAGCTCGGGCGCCAGTTTTACCGCGCCGACGAGCATCAGCGGGGCCACTTCCCCCGCGCCGCGAGCCATGGCCAGGATGGCGCCGGTCATGATACCCGGCAGGGCGCGCGGCAGAACCACGCGGCGAATGGTCTGCCATCTGGTGGCGCCACAAGCCAGAGAGCCCTCACGCATGGCTGAGGGCACCGCGGCCAGCGCTTCCTCGGTGGCCACGATGACCACCGGCAGGGTCAGCAGGGCCAGAGTCAGCGAGGCCCACATGATGCCGCCGGTGCCAAAAGTCGGGTTGGGCAGGTTCTCGGCGAAAAAGAGCGCGTCGATCCGGCCGCCCACGAAGTAGCTGAAAAAGCCCATGCCAAAGACACCGAACACGATGCTCGGCACGCCGGCCAGATTGTTGATCGAGATGCGGACGATACTGGTCAGCCAGCCCTGCCGTGCGTACTCCCGCAGGTACAGAGCCGCCATCACGCCGAACGGCACCACCAGCAGAGTCATACCCAGGGTCATCACAACCGTGCCAAAGATCGCCGGCAGCACGCCGCCCTCGCTGTTGGCTTCGCGCGGCTCGGCGGTCAGGTACTCGCCCCAGCGGGACAGATAGACCCGAACCCGACCGCCGAAGCCAAGCTGGTTGGCCGGGTAGGCCCGCACGATGTCGGTCAGGGCGATCTCACTGGTCTGGCCCGTGCCGGTGACCAGCCGCAGAGAAAGTTCCGGCCTGGCATCATGGCCCTGGCCGCTGGTCAGGAATTGGTTCCAACTGGCCTCTGCGCCCACCGCCGTCACCTCACCCTCGACCAGGAAGGCCACCGGCGTGCCGTAGAACCGTCCCCAGGCCTGGCGTTCAAGAACAACCGCCCAGGCCGGCTCCCGGGTACCGCCCGGCGCGATCCGGCAGGACTCCACCCAGCGAAAATGTTCACCCGTCAGCTCGAAATTGCCGATCCGCACCAACTGCCGGCGCAGAGTGCCTTCGCTCGCAGCCATCTCGACTGCGGCTGTCGCCTGGGCCACCGAGTCCAGTTGGGCCAGGAAGACCGGATCCGGGACGAAGGATTCGGCCCGGGTCACTTCACCCTGCACCACGGCGCCGTCGACCAATTGCAGACGCACCACCGGCGCCGGCCAGAATGTGACGAGGCCCTGACAGAAGACAAATCCGACCAGTGCCACGACCATCAGCAGACCGATGACGAGCCCCGAGCCGGTGAACCAGACCATGGGCTCGCCGCGCGCCAACAGGGCGTTGGCCCGCGGTGAGCGGCCACGCGCGCGGTGGTTTCGTGGGCGGCGGTGACTCATAGCCGGCTCGTTTGGCGGCGAAAATGCAGGCGAACGACTTCGGCGACCGTATTCAGCGCAAAGGTCAGGGCGAACAAGACCAGCGCCGCCAGGAACAAGGTGCGGTAGTGGGTGCTGTTCTGCACCGCCTCGGGCAGTTCGACGGCCAGATTCGCCGACAAGGTGCGGAAGCCATTGAAGATATTCAGATCCATGATCGGGGTGTTGCCGGCGGCCATCAGCACAATCATCGTTTCGCCCACGGCCCGCCCCAGACCGATCATCGCGGCCGAAAACAAGCCGCTCATGGCCGGCGGCACAACCACGCGCATGGCTGTCTGCCAAGGGGTGACACCGGCGCCGAGACTGGCGGCTCGCAGATGATCCGGCACCGAAACCAGGGCATCCTCGGCGATGGTATAGATCAAGGGGATGATCGCAAAGCCCATGGCGATCCCGACCACCAGGGCGTTGCGCTGGACGTAGGTGTCGAACACCGAACCGCGCGGGTCCCAGCCTGACCCATTGAGCAGCCAGGCCAGGAACAGGGCGGCAGCCAACGTCGCTGCCGTCGCTGCCAGGAACCGCCCCAGGTCCAGGAGCGCCAAGGTTGATGAAGACCAACGCGGCCCCCTTGAACGCAGGATTCCATCACCATACCGAATGCTCACCCAAGCCACGACGGCTGCCGTCGGCACCAGCAGCAGCAAGACCCAGCCACTGAGGGCGGACCCGGCCTGACCCGCCAGCCACGCCTTGAAATCGCCGGCGAAGGCCAGCCTCTCCAGGCCCGGTGCCAAACCCCAGGCCGCCGCAGCACCCGGACCGAGGGCCGCGGTCACAGCTGCCGGGCGCCACCGGTCCAGCCGAGCGGCTGACCGTCTGGGCAGAAACTGCCACAGATGAGCACCCAGCAGGACAAGGAACGGGGCGGCAAGCACTACGCACAGGGCCTGGACGACGACCTGCTCCAACCAGGGAGCGACCACCAGCGCGGCCAGGAAACCCAGCACCACGCTTGGCAGACTAGCCATGATCTCAATGACCGGTTTGACCCGCGCCCGGGCCCCGCGGGACAGGAACTCACTGGTGTAGATGGCCGCCAGAAAGGCCAGGGGCAGACCCACCAGCAGGGAGTAGAACGTCGCCTTGAGGGTGCCGAAGATCAATGGCACCAACGAGAGCTTGGGTTCGAAGCCGTCGGAGGCCGCCGAGGATTGCCACACGAATGCCGGCGCCGGATACCCCTCGTACCAGATCCGGCCAATAAGCGTGCGGCCGCTGACGTCGCCATACTCGGCAGCAACCGACCACAGGGACTCCGACCGGAGGCCGCTCACCAGGAGCAGGTCTTCCCGCGGTGCCACCGCCAGACCGACCACCACCTGGCCGGTGATTTCACCCGTGCCCAACAGCCGCTCATTGGTCGCGTTGTACAAACGAATCGTGCCGTTGCCATACCCGACCGCCAGCAAGCGCGAACGGCCTGAGCCGGCCAGGCTGGTCACGGCCGCCGAGCCTGGACGCAACCGGTGCGCCGGCTGCAGAACAGGCTCATCGCTGCCCTCGGACCGTACCGGGAACCAGACCACGACCTCTCCCTTGCTGTCCCCCACGGCCAACGAGATCCGGCCGGCCAGGAAAGTGGAGCAGGTCAGGGTCGCGGTCGGGTCGGCCACCAGATCCTGGCTGCCGGCGACCGTAAAGCCGGAGCCCCGGCGCGCCAGGCGCAGCGCCGTACCGTCCGCACTCAGCAACACGGCAAAATCACCCGTGCCGTCCAGGTGCAGGGCCTTGAATGCCATCTTGCCGGCCTCCGGCATCCCGGCCAGATCCAGTTCACCGCCCCGCGCCTGCACCCGCACCTCGCCGGTCAGCATGTTTGTCTTCATGGTCAGCTTGCGGTAATGGAACAGGTTGTCCGCGTCCAGCGCGGTCAGCACCAAACCGGATGTCGTCCGGGCCAGGTCGATCAAGCGAATTTCCGCCGCGCCCAACACGACCGCCTCGTGGGCGTCCAGCGTCAGCATCTGGTGCCGCCACTGTCCGGCCGGCGTGCGCACCAGGATTCCTGCCCGCCAGATGCGGCTTTGTCCGACGCCAAGGCCACGCAAATCTGCGGGCACTTCGTCATCGGTCAGGAATCGAGTCTGCCAGTTGAAGTCCACGATCCGGGTACGGCCATCGCCGTAGCCGAAGGCGGCCGAGCCCGTACCGAATCCGAAGGCCCAGGCCGTGGGCGCCTCACCGGCCCCAACCTGCAGGCGCGCCACCGGTGCGCCGTCGGCCAGCGAGCGCACGACAATCCCACCGTCGGGGGTCAGGCCCCAGGACATCAGGCCATAGTTGTCGATCCCCGCCACGACGACCGCCCGGTCAGACCCGCCTGTCGGCGGCAGGTCCCGTGTCTGGTCGAACCGGGCCGGCGCCAGCAGGGGCAGGGCCACCCAGACCAGGAACAGGCCGACCAGAGCCACGGCCGCGATGCTGCCGACCCCACTCAGGGCGATCAGCCGCCGGGCCAGGGCATCCTGCCACAGCACCCGCCGTCGCGGCCGACGCCGGCGGCCGCGGCCAGTCGAAGCCCGGCCACGGCCTGTGTCTGATTCTCTTGATGGTCCGGTCGTCCTGCGCATGAGGTGCCACCCGTCCTAGAACGTCGGGGTGATGTCCAGCAGGCGCAGTTCAGTCGCACAAACCGCGGACGGGACTGGCAGGTAGCCGTCCTTGATGACCGCCTCCTGACCGTCCCGGCTGAACACGTAGCGCACGAACTCGCGGCGCAGCGGATCCAACTGACTACCCGGCTGGTAGTTCACCGTCAGATAGAGGAAGCGGGCCAGTGGATAGTCGCCGCTATAGGCGTTGTCCGCTTCGGCCGCCATGTACCGGGGCTCAGGTCCGGTCTCCGCCGACAGGGGCACGGCGCGCACATCGCTGGTCCGGTAACCGATGCCCGAGTAGCCGATACCGTACCGGTCGCTGGCCACCCCCTGGACCACCGAACTGCTGCCCGGCTGCTCCTTTACCGAATCCTTGTAGTCGCCTTTGAACAGGGCGTGCTTCTTGAAGTAGCCGTAGGTGCCCGAGGCGCTGTTGCGGCCATACAGGCTGATCGGTTTGTCCCGCCATTGACCGGCCAGGCCCAGATCGCCCCAGGTTGTGATGTCCTTGCCGTAACCACCCTTGCGCGCCTTGCTGAAGATGGCGTCCACCTGCTGCAGGGTCAGCCCCGCCAGCGGATTGTCCTTGTGCACATAGACGGCCAGCATGTCGATGCTCGTGCGCAGCTGAACCGGTTCGTAGCCGAATCGCTGCTCGAAGGCGTCGATCTCCCTGCCCTTCAACCGGCGACTCATGGGCCCGAAGTTGGCGGTGCCGGCGATCAAAGCCGGTGGTGCCGTTGAACTGCCCTTGCCCTCGATCTCGATCTTCACGCCGGGGTGCAGGGCGCGGAAGCCCTCGGACCACAGGGCCATCATGTTGTTCATGGTGTCCGAACCGATGCTCTTGAGGCTGCCGCTGACTGCACCCTGCGCCTGGTACGCGGCCAGGGTCGGATCGACGGTCACGCCGGCCTGCGCCGCAGCAACCGGCCCGGATGCGGCCAGTGCCGCAACCAGCACCGGTGCGGCCAGCCAATGGCCCGCGAAGTTCGTGGTTTTCATGACGTATTCCTTTCCCACGGTTGATCCCAGGCGAGTGCCGGCCGGCACCCGCGACTGGCCGACACAATAGCTGCCCGTTGTTAGGGTTTCGCAAACCGGACGTAAGTATTGTGTAAATCCGGAAACCGGCGCCCTTGGGACCACCTGCCGGCCCAATCGGCATTTACAATTTCCTAACTTGCGCCAACGGCGCCGTCGACCGACAGTACCCACAGACCTGTTGTCGTGTTGTGGCCGTGAACCCCGGGCGGATGATATGGCTGGTGAGAACATCCTGATCGTCGAAGACGAGGAAGACATCGCCGAACTTCTGGAGTACAACCTGCAGCGGCAAGGCTACGCACCGCGGGCGGTCGGCACCGGCGAGGATGGGCTCGAAGCCACTCGCGACGAAGCGCCGGCCCTGGTTCTGTTGGATCTGATGCTGCCCGGACTGGGCGGCCTGGAAGTCTGCCGCCGCCTCAAGGCCGACCCGGCCACCGCCGCCATTCCCGTCATCATGCTCACGGCCAAAGGGGAAGAGGAAGACATCATCGCCGGCTTCGAAGCCGGTGCCGATGACTACATCACCAAACCCTTTCGGCCGCAAATCCTCGTGGCCCGGGTCCAGGCGGTGCTCCGGCGCGGTGCCGCCGCCCGGCCCGAAGCGGGCCAGACCATTTCCCTCGGCAGCATCAGCATCCACCCCGGACGTTTCGAAGTCAGTGTCGACGGCGAGCCGGTGCCCATGACCCGTACCGAGTTTCGCCTCCTCAGCTTTCTTGCTTCGCGCCCGGGCTGGGTTTTTACGCGCGGCCAGATCGTCAGGGCGGTCCATGGCGACGACTACCCGGTGACCGGCCGGTCGGTCGATGTCCAGGTGGCCGCCGTGCGCCGCAAGCTCGGCATCGCCGGCGATCTGCTGCAAACCGTCCGCGGTGTCGGCTACAAGATGGGTGACTGAGCATGAGTCGCCGCGGCAGCCTTCTGGGCACGTTCTTCCCGCCCCTGGCAGTCACCCTGATCGTCACTCTGGTCCTGGTGACCGGGTTTTCGGGGCGGGCCCTGCGGCAGTTCTTCCTCGACCGCACCGGTACCGAACTGGAGAACCTGGCCCTGGTCTCAGCATCACTATTCGACTCTCCGGTCGGGGACCGGGACGACCGCGCCGTGCAGGAGCTGTGCCGCGCCATCGGCAAGACCACCGGGACCCGCCTGACGGTCATCCTGGACGACGGCACGGTCATCGGCGATTCGGCCGAAGACCCGGCCCTGATGGACAATCACGCCGCGCGGCCCGAAATCGTCGCCGCCCGGCAGGGACGAATCGGCCGCAGCACCCGCTACAGCCCCACCCTGGACCAACGCCGGATGTATGTCGCGGTCGCCCGTGATGCCGCCGGCACCCGCTACGTCGTGCGCACGTCGGTCTCGCTGGCCGCCCTGGCGGCGATCATGTCCGACGTCTACCGCAAGATCGCCCTGGCCGGACTGGTCCTGACCCTGTTGGCCGGCCTGACCAGTTACCTGCTCTCACGCAAGCTGAGCCGCAGCCTGCAGCAGTTGCAAAGCGGGGCCGAGGCCTTTGCCCGTGGCGATCTGGACGACCGGTTGCAGACGGCCGACACCACCGAAATCGCCTGCGTGGCCGACGCCATGAACCGGATGGCCAGCCAACTGACCGACCGCTTCGACACGATCGTCAAGCAGCGCAACGAAAGCGAGGCCGTGCTTTCGAGCATGGTCGAAGGCGTCATGGCGGTCGACGACCGGGAGCAGGTGATCGGCCTGAATCGCGCCGGCGGCCAGTTGCTGGGTCAGGACCCCGCAGCCGTCGTCAACCGCAGCGTACAGGAGGTCGGCCGCAACAGCGGTCTGACGCGCCTGGTCCGCGATGCCCTGGCCGGCCACGGGCCCCTGGAGGCGGACATCAGGCTCGGAGTCGATCAGGAGCGCTGGCTGCAGGTGCACGCCACCGGCCTGATCGGGGCCGACGGCCATCCCATCGGCGCCCTGTTGGTGATGAATGATGTGACGCGGCTGCGGCACCTGGAGAACATGCGCCGCGATTTCGTGGCCAACGTCTCCCACGAACTCAAGACGCCCATCACCTCGATCAAGGGCTTTGTCGAGACCCTGCTTGAAGACCCACCGGATGACCGCGACGAACAGGAGCGCTTCCTGCGGATCATCAACAAGCAGGCCGACCGCCTGGACGCGATCATCACCGACCTGCTGGCCCTCTCGCGTCTGGAACAGACGACCGGCGACGGGGGCCTCGAGTCCCACTGCCAGCCCGTGCAGCCGGTGCTCGAACGAGTGCTCCGCGATCTGGCCAACCTGAGGCCGGACAGCGCCGCCCGCGTGACCCTGAACTGCCCCGCCGATCTGACCGCCGCCATCAACGCCCCCCTGATTGAACAGGCGGTCAACAACCTGCTGGACAACGCCCTGAAATACAGTCCGGACGATTCACCGGTGTCCGTACGGTGCTGCGCGGCCGGTGACGAGGTGGCTGTTTCAGTCACCGACCTGGGCCCCGGCATCCCGGCCGAGCACCTGCCCCGCCTCTTCGAACGTTTCTACCGGGTAGACAAGGCCCGCAGCCGCCAGATGGGCGGCACCGGCCTGGGCCTGGCCATCTGCAAGCACATCGCCCAGGCCCACCGGGGCCGCATCGCCGTCACCAGCGACGTCGGCCGCGGCAGCACTTTCACCATGTACCTGCCCCGTCAGGAGTGCGCGTGACGATCCATCTGCAAACCGAACTCGACAAGCTGCGGCGGCAGTTGTTCCACCTCAGTTCCCTGGTCGAGGAGAACTTCACGCTGGCGGTGCGCACCGTCCTGCACGGCGACGCCACGGCGGGCGATGCCGTCCGGCGCCACGATCTGCAGATCGACCGGTTGGAAGTCGAAGTCGAAGAGGAATGCCTGAAGATCCTGGCCCTCCACCAGCCGGTGGCCGTTGACCTGCGCTTCCTGGTCGCCGCCCTGAAGATGACCAACGATCTGGAACGCATCGGCGATCTGGCGGTCAACATCGCCAACGGCCATGCGAGCCGTGCCGGGCAGGCCATGCCCGCCGGCCTCGGGGCCCGCTTGCAGGAAATCGCGGACCGGGCCCGCACCATGTTGCGCCAGTCCCTGGAGGCCCTGATGGCCATGAACACCGTCAGCGCCAGGAGCGTGCTGGCGGCGGACGACGAAGTGGACGCCATGTACCACCGCTTCGCCGCCACGATCGTTGAGCGGCTCGCCGGGGAGCCGGCGAACCGGGCTCACCTTGTCTCATGGTTGATGGCGGCCAAAAGCATCGAGCGCGTCGCGGACCATGCCACGAACATCGCCGAGGACACGATCTATTCAGTGGACGGGGAAATCGTGCGTCACGGCCTGGGCTGATCCGCTTCACTGCCGGCAGCCGGCCCGAACAGCCCCCGCAAAGACACCCGCCGCAGGTCAAAACGTCCCTCAGCTTCAGCCTGCAGGCCCGCCAGGCGGCCTTCAAACTCACCCAGCACCCAGCACCGGGACGCGGCCAGATCCAGCAGCGGCATGCCGAGCGGCTCTTCATTCAGGGGACAGATATCCCGCATCTCCACCGGCGCACCCGTTTCATCTTCGTCCTGCCAGCGCAGAGGCAACCCCTGGGTCCGGCAAACATAGGGACGCTGGGCGTAGATCCGGCAGCTGCCCGCGTCGGACAGGAAGGCGCAGGCCCCGGGCGCATGAGGCGTGCCTGCGGCCAGCAGCACGGCATGATGATGGCGAATGAGATCAGCCTCGACGGAGAACACCGTGAGGTCATCGACGCAGCAGTCGGCACAGCCTTCGCGGCAGACCAGGGAGCCGGGCAGGGCCGCAGCCAGTTCGTCGACCCGGGCAGTCACCTCGTCGTGGATCGCGGCCAGCCGGGCCCGTGCCGCCGCCGGGTTCACCGGGTGAAGACGCGGTCGCCGGCTTTCAGCTCGGGCGCCCCGTCCTCGTTCAGCAGCCAGCGGATCCGGCGGATACCCTCGCGCACATCACCCATGCCACCGCAGAAACTAAGCCGCTGATAGCCCTCCATGCCGAACTCGATGCCCGGCACGGTCACGACCTGGATCTTCTCCAGAAAGCGCTGGGAGAGCCGCGCCGAGTCCGCGTCGAAGGCGCTGAAGTCGGCGAAGCAATAGAAGGTACCGTCCGGCCGCAGCAACTCGACCCCGGGAATACTCTCCAGCAGATCGGCGGTCTGGTTGCGCCGCTCTTCCAGATCGGCCAACAACCGGTCGACCGACTGCTGATCTCCCAGCAGGGCGGCCACCGAGGCCGCCTGGGAAATCGTACAGGGTCCGCCCGAAAGGTGGGACTGGATATTCGACATGGCCTTGATGATCGGCGCTGGTCCCACGGCCCAGCCCACCCGGAATCCCGTCATGGCGTACTGCTTGGAAACCCCGTTGAGTACCAGGATCCCCGCCTCGTCCACGGACTTGTCCGTGCACTCGTAACAGTGGGGCGTGTGCCGGCCGTCAAAGACCAGGCGGTGGTAGATATCGTCCATCAGGATCGCGATGCCACGGTCCTGGCACATGCCGATCACTTCGGTCAGGAAATCCTGGCTCAGGATCTTGCCCGAAGGGTTGCTTGTACTGTTGAGCATCACCACGCGCGTGCGCGCGGTCAGGGCCGCGGCCATGGCCGCCACCGTGGGTTGGTAGGCCTCCTTGTCCAGGGGCACCGGCACCGGCACACCACCGGCAATGCGGGCCATCTCCGGGTAGCTCACCCAATAGGGCACTGGGAAAACCACCTCATCGCCCGGATTGACCAGGGCCATCAAGGCCACCATGATGGCCTGCTTGGCCCCGGCCGAGACCATCACGTTGTCCCGGCCGATCCGGCGATCATAGTACCGCTCAGTGTAGGCGATAACCGCGTCTTTCATGGCCGGCGTGCCGGCGGCCGGCGTGTAGCGCACCTCGCCGGTCTTCAGCAGCGCGATACCCGCCGCAACGGCCTCAGCCGGCGCCAGGCTCTTGGGCTCACCGCCACCGAGGTGGATGACCGGTTCGCCCTCGGCGCGCATGCGCGCGGCGGCGGAATTCAGTTTCAAGGTAACGGAAGCTCCAATGGAGCCGGCAGTCGCGCTCAGCGGTGGCGTGGCAGACATCAAAAATCCCCTGGGCAGTTGAACTCACGGTTTTCTGTACCACGGAAGTTAAACGCCCGTCGGTACGGATGCCACGTCATTTTGCCTCATGATGGATATTTTCAGGTGAAATGGGAGAATCTACTGGATTTCACCAGTGCGCAGGGGCAGCAGGGCCCCGGTGACCGCCGCACCGGGCATCACCGGCTGCAGTCCGGCCCCGGCGTGACCGACCGGCACCGACGCGGTCACGGGAGCAGGAGTTTCCGGCAGGACGGCAGGCGGCGCATCTGCGCACAGGGCCGGCATGGCCTGCAGGGCCACCGAGTACCGACAGGCCGGATTCCACAGGGACCAACCCCGGCCACCGGAGGCCCGCGCCGTCGTCACCTGACGGGTGATATATTCGGCGTCGTAATTCGTGACCCGGTAGGGGAAAGCCTGCAGCCAGGGCCGAATCTCGGCCTGACCAGCCGCCAGTTCGGCAAAACGACGGGTGCCCTCGCCGATGAAGTACTCCGGGTCGTCCGCCGGCCGCTTGCGGCCCTCGAAGCCCGGGCCGAAGTGCGACGGATAGATCATGGGGCAGATCACGTCCACATGGGCGGCGATCGTCGCCACATGCTGGCCGGTCAGCGCCAGATCGGCCATGCGGCCCCAGGCCATGATTCCGTACAGGTCCGCACTGATCCGGACGCCATAGGCGTCCAGCGTATCGCGAGCCGCCGCCAGGAAACTGCTGATCACCTGGCGCCGACGCAAGGCCGTCTGCTCCAGGTCACCCTGCCAGTCGCCCCGCCAGCCATTGGTCGGAAAACGCACGTAGTCGAATTGGATCTCATCCACGCCGGCGCGCGCCAGTTCCGCAGCCAGGGACAGGTTGTATTCGATGACTTCCGGCTGGGACGGATCCATCCACACGCAACCGCGCTCCCTCCAGGGGGCGCCGGTGCTGTCCTGCAGGGCCAGATCAGGTCGCTGGTTGCCGAGTTCCCCATCCAGGAACAAGGCGATGCGCGCCACCGTGTACAACCCGCGCTTGTCAAAGCGGCGCATCATGTCGTCCAGCGACGAAATGACCGGGGCACTGCGGTTCTTGCCCCAGGAGGCCAACCGGTGGCGGCTGAAGTAGGACACGCCGCCGTCGATGTCCTTGGCGTCGAAGATCACGGCGTTGCCGCCGGCCGCCACGAAACGATCCACACGGCCGAGCACGGCCGACACGCCGCAAGCGGGGCCGGTCAGGTACATGCCGCGCAGTTCGGCGCCGTCCTGGACCCGGTAGGCCACCTGTTGGCCGGGCGCCTCGACCAGAACGGGAATATAGAGCTTCTGCCCGATGCGCAAAAAGTTGGAGGTCAGTCCGTTGGTCTCCCGAATGTCCCTCAACAAATCATCCAGCGAGTAGTGGTGGGTCTTCGCCCTGAAGCGACTGCAGATCTTGATCAGCGTGTCGCCGCCACGGACCGTATAGCGCAGTGTGTCGGGCCCGGCCGGTGCCGCAGCAACCGGTCCGGACAGTACACCACAACAGCAAGACAAGACCAGAAGCACGGCCAGCTGACGTCCCCGCCAAGCCCTTCCCCATGTGCCCTGACTCGCAATTTGCACGGTCCAACCTGCCAAATCTTGCGTAAGTACCGAAATATCAGCCTGTTCTGATACTTCACAAGACTTCGTGCAAATGCTGCGCCGGTCCGCATGCCCCCTTACGGCCCCTGATCGGGCACCGTTGTCATCAGCCCGGATGTGGGCAGGATATCGCCGCCGACCACCACCACTCCTTCCACATCGGGCAGGCGTTCGAGCAAAGCCAGGCCGGCTTCCGGCCCCAAGACCAGGACGGCCGTGGCCAGCGCGTCAGCCCACAAGGCTTCACTGGCAATCACCGTGGCACTGCAGCCGGCCGGCACGGGCCAGCCGGTGCGTGGATCAAGGATATGGCCGTAGTCCCTCCCCTCGATGGTTACGAAACGTTCGTACTGGCCGGATGTGGCCACCGCCCCGGCCGGCAGCGGCACGGTCAGGACGAGTTGGCCGGGGTGCCGCGGGTCAACGACGGCAACCTCTCGCCCGGCCCCGACACCGAAGACCAGCAGATTGCCGCCGAGGTCGAGCACACCGCCCCGGGCACCGACCGACCGCATGGCCGCCGCCGCCCGATCCAGAGCGTAACCCTTGGCAATCCCGCCCAGGTCGACGGCCATTCCCGCCCGGCGCAGGCGAGCCCGGGTTGCTTCGACTGCCAGTGCCCCGACATCAACCAGCGCCCGGGCCGCCGCCAGGTCCGCGGCCGCCGGCAGAGTCGCCTTCCCGCCCTGAAATCGCCACAGCCGGACCAGAGGCAACACCATCGGGTCGAAGGCGCCACCGGTCAGGCGGGACAATTCGACGGCCGCCGCCAGCACCCGGCAGACATCCGGTCCCACCGGCACCCATTGATCGACCGGCGCCCGGTTCAGGCGGCTCAGCGGGGAGTTGCCGTTCCAGGTGCTCATCAGGGAATCCACCTCGACCAGGACGGCGAAGGCCGTGTCCACGGCCGCCCGGCCAACGGGGACATTGTCGGCCCAGACCCGGACCGCAGCCAGGGTTCCCATCACTTGCCGGACCTCTTCGTGCTGGATTGTCTGGTCACCGGGCAAGGCTGCGGCAACGGCCCCACTGGCCGCCGGCCAGGTGACCGCAACCAGGACAACCAGCCGCCTGATCACGGTTGCCCTCGCCGGCGACCGCGGCGCTGCAGGACCAACCCCGTGACCGTCAGCAACACCAGACCCCAGGCGGCGCCTTCGGCCAGGCGCCGACCGGCCGGTCCGCCCAGTTGCCCGGTATGCAGGTCGTGCAGCCAGCGGTACCGGTCCCTGCCGGTTGCGGTCGCGGGGCCGACCCTGGTCCAGTGGTCACCGGCACTCCGCCGATAAAGCCCCATGGTCGTCAGCAACTGCACGCGGCCGGCCGGACCAATCGCCAGATCCACCGGCCGAGCCCCGAAAGCCAGCACCTCCGCCGGCAGATGCACCTCCTGCCACACATGCCCGGCGTCTGCCGAAACGACCAGGGCGTCCACGCCCAGGGCGTATACCGTCTTCGCATCGGGTGCAAAGAGGATCCGTCCAACATCGGTCGGCGGTGCCAGCATGTTCACTTCGCGCCACTGGCCACCGCCGTCGACACTGACTTCGACGCCCCAGCGGGAGCCGCGGAACAGGCGCTCCGGATCAGACGGGTCCGCCGCCAGACTGAGCACCGGCTCGAGCGGCGGTCCCAACCACCGCGGGTGCTGCAGCAGAATTCCGCTGCCGGCCACAACCAGCAACAGCACGGCCAACAGCACGCCGAGCCAGGCGTGCCCACGCCGCACCAGGGATCGTTTCTGCCCGCGTGTCATGGTTGCCTCCGGTTACCGTAGCGCAGGTCCAGTTGGGCCAGCACCCGCTTGACGCCGGCGGTGATGCCCCGGCTGGACATGGTCGCCCCGCTCACGCCCACCACATCCCGATTCAGGCGCAACGGGCTGGCGGAATCCTTCCGGCGAAACTGCTTCAGAAAGCGCTGCCGCTTGACGCCGTCCCCGCGCGACTCCCGGTAGACCATGACCAGCACCATCTCCACCCGCAGGTCCGGCGCGACCTTCACCAGGAAAGTGATGGGCCTGAAGCGGCCCTGCTCTGCCGTGATGACCGCGTAGCCCAGATCCCGGCCCTGGCGCCGGCCGCGGTGGATCCGGACCGCACCGGGCGCAACCTGCCAGCCCAATCGCTCCGCGAGAGCAGCTGTCTCGGCGGCTGATGGGTGCCAGGTCTCCACCCACAGGGAGTCCGCCCCGGCGAAGACCTTGGCCAACGCCTCGGTCTCGGTGAAATACACTTTGACCGCTTCGGCACCATCCGGACTCTCGGTCACACCGTCGTTCTGGGCCCGGCTTGGGCCCGTGCCGGCCAGCACCAGGGTTATCAGCACGACGGCGATCCGGGTACTCACTGGCCAACCGCCTAGAAATAGGTGGCAAACGAGAAGAACAGGCGCCCGTTGGCGTCGCCTTTCCCGCCGGCCACCGGCGTCTGCCAGGTCCAATTGTAGTCCAGCTTGAAGACCGTTTCCTCGGTGGGCCGGAAATTCAGCCCGAGGGTGACGCCTTCCTCACTGTCCCCATCCCGGTCCGTATCGAAGTCCACCCAGTCGTAGCGGGTCACCAGGGTGAAGACCGACCCGGCGAGCACCGCATCGTGCAGCAGGTGGTAGTTCGCCTGGCCGTAGAACCCGGTTTGTTTCTCCGCCACCGCCGCGTAGATGTCCCGATCGATATCCGCCCGCACCAGCGCGGCCTCGCCGAGGACCTCCAGCGCGCCGGTCGTCCACTTGCCGTCCAGGGCGCCAATGGTCAACCGCCGCTGACCGGCGTCGTCGTATCTGCCGGTGTGCACCGACAGACCCAGGTTGGTCCCCAGCGACGGGCTGAAGCCGACTCGCGTCACGATCGCCTTGTCCTCGTTGTTGTCGGTTTTCTGGCTGCCGCGTCCAC
>JAJRWA010000255.1 GCA_024277025.1 Candidatus Krumholzibacteriota bacterium
CACCCACCGCCGCACCGCCGCCACGCGGTGGAACCTGACCCGCAGCCGGAGGCGTCCCTGCCCCCAGACGACCGGCCAGTTCGCGCGCGATCCGATCCACCTGCTGATCCGTCAGCCGGCGCATCAGACCTGCCCTTTCCGGTAACGTTCCTCGCCGTCAATATCCCAGCTGTCGACGATGGCCATGACCACGGCGTCGACGGGCTTGCCGTCGGTCGCCTTGGTCTGCCGCGCCGATGAACCTGAAGCGTAGAGCACGTACTCGCCTTCACCGGCGCCCACGGCGTCAACCGCGACGACAACCCCTCCGGTGGGTTTGCCGTCCGGCCCCGCGACACCGAGCATCAGCAGCTTCAGGCCCTCCAGACTGGGCTCCTTCTGGGTGGAAACCACCCGTCCGAGAACTTTTGCCAGATTCATGTCGGCCTAGCCTTCGGCCTGACGACCCAGCGGCATCACCGTGTCGACGTTGGCGTGGGGTCGGGCGATGACGTGCACCGAAACGACCTCGCCCACGCGGGTGGCGGCCGTCTGGCCGGCGTCACAGGCGGCCTTCACCGCGGCCACGTCGCCACGCACGATGGCGGTCGTGTAGCCGCCGCCGGTTTTTTCGTAGCCGACCAGGTCGACCCGCGCCGCCTTGACCATGGCGTCGGCCGCCTCGACTGTCGCGGTGAAGCTCCTGCATTCGATCATTCCCAGTGCGTCTGCCATTATCGAATCCTCCTGTCAGGGTTTCGGTTGTTGTCCGGCTATTTCTGCAAACTGCGTCCGTTGATGGCCGCCAGCGCCGCGATGGCGGCCGGTCGGGCCACTGCCACATCCTTTTCTTCGCCGCCGATGTACACCCGGCCGAAACTGCCGACCGCGCGCACCTCCAGAATGTTGATATCCGCCGCCTTCTCCGCCTCGTTGGCCGCCAGGGCGGCGTAGCCCGCCGGCTCGCACTCGAGCACGAACAGGGTCTGACCGGCCAGGATCAGGTTGCCGTGCCGCATCCGGTTGATCAGCATGCACTGATGGTCATCCAGGTGGCGCACCACCTGGTCCGAGATCACCCGCGGCTTCAACCGCTGGTCTTCGCGCAACTCCAGGGTCTTGAGGATCGCCTCGCCCGCCTGCCGCACATCCGCCTGGCTGTCCGAGTGCACCTCGAGCATGCCGAAATTGCGTTCGACGATCTGCATGCCCGGCGTGACGTGGGTGCTCTTGAGCGCGATGTCCATCACCCGGTTGATCTCGATGCCGGGCGCGATCTCCACGAACAGGCTGGCCTGCCCCGCCTTGGGCAGAAAGCCCTGGGCAATCGTCGCCTGGAACGAGGCGAACTGCGGCTGCAGGCTGTCGATCACGCAGTAGGTTCTCAAATCGACCATGCTGTACTCCTACGAACTGGCGGAAGCCTGCTGGGCTTCCTGGACAATGGCAATGCTGGCGCTGGCGCCGATGCGGGTGGCCCCCGCGTCGATCATGCGCTTGGCGTCGCTGAAGTTGCGGATGCCGCCGGACGCCTTGACCTCCATGCCCGCCCCGCGCACGACCGAAGCCATCAGCGCGATATCCTCGGCCGTGGCCCCACCCGAGGCGAAGCCGGTCGAGGTCTTGACGAAATTGGCGCGCGCCCGCTTGGCCAGCTCGCACACGCGCACTTTTTCCTCGTCGGTCAGCAGGGCGGTCTCGATGATGACCTTGCTGACAGCGCTGCCATCGCGGCAGGCCTCGGCCACCGCCAGGATATCCTTGAAGACATAGTCGTCGTCGCCGCCCTTCAGGCGCCCCACGTTGATGACCATGTCGATCTCCTTGGCGCCGTCGCGGATGGCCTTGCGGGTTTCCATACCCTTCAGGTCCGGCGTATTGGCCCCGAGCGGGAAGCCCACCACCGAACAGGTCAGCACCGGCGTGCCGCGCAGACCGTCGGCCACGGTTTTCACCCAGCAGGGATTCACGCAGACGCTGCGGAAAGTATGCTCCCGGGCCTCGGCCACGATCTTCTCCACCATGGCCTTGGTCGTGTCCGGCTTGAGAATGGTGTGGTCGATGTAGCGCGCCAGCTCTTCGGGAATGCGGCCGGGGGAATCCGGCCCCGAAGTGAAGCGGTGGGCGCCCAGACCAATGAAGTGCCGGGCCGTGTCCGGACAGCTGCCCACGCACGGGCCGCCGTGATAGGCGCCGCCCGCCGTGGTGCCCAGCAGACCCTGCAGGCGTTCGACGATGCGGGCCATGTCGGTCTCCGACAGATCCGCCGAACCGGCGGTCGTGATCACCGGTGCGATCGCGGGACCAGCCGTGCCCTGGACCTCGTTGATCATGGCGACCCGGCGCTTGTGGCGGGCCTCGGTGCAGTCGGTGTTCAGGAACACGTCGACGATCTGGGCGGCCAGGCTGCCGCCGATCAGGCCGGCGCCCAAGGTCAGCAGGTTCGCGTCGTTGTGTTCGCGGCCGTTGCGGGCGCTGCTCAGGTCATAGGCCATGGCCGCCCGCACGCCGGGCACCTTGTTGGCCACCATGGACGAACCGATGCCCGCGCCGTCGATCATGATGCCGCGCACCGCCTGGCCACTGGCCACGGCCTCGGCGACCTTGCGCGCGTAGGTCGGATAGTCCACGGCCGTCGTGGAGTTGGTGCCCATGTCCAGCACCTCGTGGCCCTGGCTGCGCAGATGCTGACCGAGCTCCTGCTTGAGGTTGAAGCCGCCGTGATCGGCGCCAATGGCGATTTTCATCTTCTTGCCTCGCCTCGTTCGGTGGACGGCCGTCGGTCACCAGACCTGAGAGCCGTCCTCGCTTGGTTTGGGTGTCCGTCTGTCCGCGCTCAGATCACTGAAACCGGATCCGCCTTCCAGCGCGTCACGCAAACGCCCGATAAATACACGCAGGGCCCGTCGTCCCCGGTCGCTCAGATCGAAGCAGGTCACCTGCCGGTTCCCCTGCTGGATCTGGTGGCGGTGCAGATAGCCCGCCTCGATCAACTTGCGAGCCTGGACATGGAGATTGCCGTCGGCCAGACCGGTCTCGCGCCGCAGCGCGGTGAAGGTCCACCGCTTTTCCGCTCGCTGCACCGGCAGCGTCGCTACCGTGGCGATGATCGCCAGGCGGGCGGGCGCGGCAAGTATCTCGTCCAGATCCTTGGCCTTCATAATGTAAAGTAAAACTCCCCGATTTCCGGCGTCAGCAGCCGGAAGTGGTGCATTTACTTCGTACAGTGAAGTATTAACGGCACACAGACTTCAAGTCAAGTGGATTATTGAGCTTGTGGGAAATGAGATCAGCCGGTGGCCAACGCCCGGGTCGCTCGCCAGGAGGCGGCCAGCAGTGTCTTGAGCTGCCGCAAGCCGATCACGGTGCGGGCCAACAAACCGGGCAGGTGATCCGGCCGATGCCCCTGGTCCAGCAGCAGGGCTTCGCCGACCCAGAGGGAGCGGGCGATTTCACGCAACTGCAGCCGCTTGGTCGGCGTGAGCAGGAAGTGAAGAGTGGGCACATAGTCCGCCGAAACATCAGCTCGGCGCCCCAGGCACCCGCTGGCCACCTGCAGGCCGCGCAGGGTGCGGCAAAGAGCCGGCCCGGGGTTCAACGCCGCCATGATATCAACGGGCAGGTCTTGGCCTGAAATATACTTCATATTATAAAGCGAAAGATACAAAGCCTTGCCCATTCCTGTACGTTGCGCCTCTTCAACAAGATAGCGCCAATCCGCATCCTCCAGGCGCCGCACCAGCAGGACCAGATCCAACACGCGGCGCAGATCAACAAATCCGTCGGCGATGTTCTGATAAACACCGTGCAGAACCTGATCCACCGGCGCGGCGCACTGGACCTCGTGCCGCCCGAGCGTGCAGCACTCCGCCCGCCGAAACACACCGTCCACGTCATGGCGATAGACCGATCCCGGCAAGGTCAGGTCCCAGTGGATCTCCAGCACCGAGCCCTGGGGTCCCAGCATGATCCGGTGCAGATGGTATTTGTCGTAGTAGAGCGGATCCCGCTTGCCCTGCAGGTGGCGGTAGCCGGCGGCCTCCAATCGGGCGCACACCCGGTCCACCGCCGGTCGCGGCACCAGCAGATCCAGGTCCAGGAACCAGCGGTCGGTCTGGCAGGAATAGGTCCC
>JAJRWA010000256.1 GCA_024277025.1 Candidatus Krumholzibacteriota bacterium
ATCAGTGATCAGGAATTCCGGATATTCGAAGAGTGGCAGGAGCTCGAAGGCACCGGTGCGGCGGGCCACCTCGTCATCGCGCAGACTGATCACCGCCTCGATCAGATACAGGCCCAGGGGCATGCTCTCATCGGTGCGAATGTTGTAGGTCATCGACCCACTGACGCCCTCGGCCGCCAGGAGTCGTGTTTGCCCGGTCGTAGCCGGGCGGCCATCGGGCCGGGTGATTCGCCACTCCGTGGTCAACGGCGTGGCTGAGCCGACCGCCGCGTCGGTCACATCCAGCCGCAGGCGAATGGGATCGCCGACAGCATAGCGTGTCCCGACGTAGGCGGAATCCAGGCCCGGCTCGATCACCAGTTCCCCGATATTGAAGCCGAGGTGCTCACCGCCCAGCCCCACCCCGCCGTCGGTTCCGGCGTCCGCCGTCTGGGCGGCGGCGTCGCTCTCCAGGGTGAAGCCGAGGCCGGTGACCACCTTGGTCGGAATGCGGCCATCGCTGGTCACCGTTTCGAAACCCACCTTGGTGACGACCACGCTGATCTGATCGTTGACCTCGGCTTCGATCAGGGTTTCGAAGCGACCGTCGCTGCCGGTTGTTTCAGTGAACGTCGCGCCGCCGACGTTGAACTCCAGGTCGGCTCCGGCCGAGCGGCGGTCCTGGTCGTTTGTTTCCTCCCGCACCGTGCCGGCGATCACGACATATTTTTCGTACTCGCCGAGTATCGCGTTGATCTTCTTGTGATGATGCTCGTCCAGGACGTAGTTGCCCATGAATCCCAGCTCATCCAGCCGACCGTAGTAGTAGGCGTCCTGGTACAGGCCCAGCTTCTCGACGACGAGCCAGTCGAGGCTCGACTTGTCGGCCCAGCCCTGGAACAACCCGCAGACCTCGCGCGCGTGGGCGACAGTTGCGGGCTTCAGCGAGTTGGCGCGTCCGGCCAGCCAATCCGGATACAGGGCGCTGGGCTCCAGCAGCCGGCCGTGCCACTTGTAAACGAGGTCCGCCTGTTTCGAGGAAATGTAGCCGCGTTCGGTGGCCGGATCGTAGAAAAAATAATCGCTTTCACCCTCGTAGGCCTCGCCCTGAAGGTGCGGAAAAATACCAGTGGCGAAATGGGTCAGGCAGTCGGTGCCGCCGGCGGCCTTGAACGCAGCCTGCTGGCCCTGGCGGTTGCCCAGCTGCCCACACAGCGAGCCGCCCCGAAAGTCGTCGATCTTCTTGCTGAGCCGGTCCAGGGAGTTGGCAAAATCGCCCGCCACCTCTCCGTAGGCCTTGACCCACTTGCCCAGGACCTGCCCGACCAGGGGAATGGATTCCATCTTGCTGGCGCTCTCGCTCAGCAGGGTGCCGATCAGGCGCAGACCGTAGGTGGGATTGTTCTTGGCGTGATCCGGATTGAATTTCTTGGTGAATTCCCAGATGCCTTCGACTTCACCGGCGTAGCTGTTGGCTTTCTTGAGATACTCGGAGGTGGTCTTGAGTTTGTCCGAGAGGCCGGACCGGTCGAGCTCAAGAAACATCTTGCGCATCGCCTGGACCTTGGCCTCGGCGGCGCGGGTGTCGTTCTTGTCAAGCTTGAACAGGATCCGGGCCAGTTCCAGGCCCTTCTCGGGAGCGTCACTGAAGGCGGCAGCACGGTATTCTTCGTAATTCTTCAGCAGATCGTCGAGAGTTTCCTGCCCCTCTTTGAGGGTTCCGCGCACGGCCTGCCACTCGTCCTCGGTCTGCTGAATGGCTTCCTGGAATTCGTCCCCGGCGTCAGCCGGTTGCAGATCGATCAACAAGGAGCAGGCAATCACGACGACCACACACAACGTCCGCTTTATCATCCGCTATCTCCCGGCAGCACTGCTCTTCCAATTGTGCGGAGAGGAAAAGCAACCCCATGACCCCAGCCCCCCACCGCGAGAGCGTTTATTATATCACAACCGAGTGCAGGCGCACCAGCACGGCCATTCCTGCTTGCCCCAAGCCTGCGGGGCCGTTATACAAGTCGGGCCGGGAATTCATACCAACGACGGAGCAGATGGATGGCCAAGAAATTCTACGTGGTCTGGGAAGGCCGGCAAAAAGGGATCTTCACGGACTGGGATACCTGTCGGCAGCAGATCGACAAGCACGCCGGAGCCCGCTACAAGTCGTTCAAGACGCGGGCCGCGGCCGAGTCCGCCTTCAGGGCCGGTCCCCACGCGGCAGCCAGCAAGAGCAAACCGGCCCCCAAGAGATCTTCCGGCAAGGGTCTGAAGACCTACGCCGCCGCCGAGGTCGATGCTCTCGACGTGCAGACCAAGATCTTCACTGACGGCGGCTGCGAACCCAATCCGGGGCGGGCCGGATCGGGGGTGGCGGTCTATCGCGAGGGCCGCGTCGACGAGCTCTGGTACGGCCTCTACAATCCGCAGGGCACCAACAACACCGCCGAACTGAACGCCCTGCACCAGGCCCTGCTGCTGGCCGAGCAGGAACTCGCCCGCCAGTTGACCGTCGCCATCTTCTGCGACTCCAAGTACGCCATCCAGTGTGTCACCCAATGGGCCATCAAGTGGGAACAGAAGGGCTGGCAGAAGCCGGGCGGCGAGATCAAGAATCTGGCCTTGATCCAGCAGATCTACGCGCTCTACCTGAAGCTGCGCAAGTCGGTCAAGGTGCTGCACGTCAACGGCCATGTGGGTGTCGAGGGCAACGAGCTGGCTGACCGGATGTCGATTCACGGCATAGACACCAAAGAGACGGCCTTCACCCGGTTCGAGATTCCCGCCGACATCAAAACCGTTCTGGACCTGCGCAAGGGCTGACGCGGGCCGCTCAAGGCCAACGGCGATTCAGGGGTGCCAAGCCCGGCAAATGCGAGTAAGATGGTCCCTATTGCCGTCCGCTCACAAACCAAAGGGCGCTCCATGTCCCAGGACCCGACCGATCTGCCCGAAGACCAGGACCGCACTGTGGACCCGGACGCGACTATCGCCGCCGATGCCGCGGCGACAGCTGGGTTGCCGATCGGCACGCCGACGACCATCGGACCCTACCGCATCATCCGGCGCCTGGGCGAAGGCGGCATGGGCGAAGTCTTCCTGGCGGAGCAGGTAAGGCCGATCAAGCGCCTGGTCGCCCTGAAGATCATCAAGCCGGGCATGGACACCCGCGCGGTCGTGGCGCGGTTCGAACTTGAGCGCCAGACCCTGGCCGTGATGAATCATCCGGGCATTGCCAGGGTTTACGACGCGGGGCAGACGGAACAGGGCCGACCCTACTTCGTCATGGAATATGTCGAGGGCGTGCCGATCACCCGCTACTGCGACAGCAAACGGCTGACCACGCGCGAACGACTTGACCTGATGACCGAGGTCTGCGCCGGGGTGCAGCACGCCCACCAGAAGGCCATCATCCACCGCGACCTGAAGCCGGGCAATATTCTGGTTACCGAAGTGGACGGCAGGCCGGTGCCCAAGATCATCGACTTCGGCATCGCGCGGGCCACCGAGCAGCGCGAGATCGAGCGCTCGATGTTCACCCAGCTTGGCCACGTGATCGGCACGCCGGCCTACATGAGCCCCGAGCAGACCGATCCGACGAACACCGACATCGACACCCGCACCGACATCTATTCGCTGGGCGTGGTGTTGTACGAACTGCTGATCGGCCTGACGCCGTTCGACACCGAGTCGGTGTACTCGGCCGGCTACGAAGCGATCATGAAGTTCGTACGCGAACAGGAGGCGCCCCGGCCGAGTGTCCGGCTGCGCCAAAGCGCCGCTCACACCACCGGTATCGCCGAGCGCCACCAGACACAACCCGGCAAACTGGTCCGTACTCTTCAAGGCGACCTGGACTGGATTCTGCTGAAGGCGTTGGAGAAGGATCGCAGTCACCGCTACGAAACGGCCAATGCCCTGGCCATGGACATCCGGCGCTACCTGAACGACGAGCCGGTCCTGGCCAGTCCGCCAAGCGCGGCCTACCAGGCCCGCAAGTTCGTACGACGACACCGGGGCGGCGTGACCGCCGGGGCCGCAGCCGCGGTGGTCCTGGTTGTCTTTGCCATGACCACTTCGCTGCAGAACCGGGTGATTGTTCGTGAGCGGGATCGGGCCGAGCTGGCCTCGGCCAAAGCCACGGCGGTCAATGACTTCCTGCGGGACATGCTGGTTGCGGTTGATCCATGGGCCAGCGGAGATCACGACTTGACGGTGGTCGAGGCCATGGATGCCGCCCGCGCCAACGTGGACTCGATCTTTGCCGAACAACCCCTGGCGGCGGCCGAACTGCACGCCACCATGGGTCAAGCCTACCTCGGGCTGGAGAAGCTGACCGAGGCCGAGGAAGAGGTGCGTCGCGGGTTGGAACTGCGCGTTGCCGTGTCAGGGCCCGATGACCCGGAACTGGCCGACAGCTGGCGTGCTCTGGCCAAGATACTGAGGTTTAACCGGCAGATCGGCGAAGCCATCGCAGCCGGCCAGGAAGCCGTGCGCCTCCGCACAATCCAATCTCCAGCGACCATCCCGGATTTGCTCTACGCCTACGACAATCTGGCCGAGCTGTATATCACTGATCGTCGGTTCGCTGCTGCGGATTCGGTTCTGGATGTGATGTCCGCGGTCATCCATGACAGCAGCGCCGACCTGCGCATCCACACCGCCGCGCTGCTGAACCTGCGTGGCCGGGTTGCCGCCGAGGGCCGCAACGACCTGGCCGCAGCCGATTCGTTGTTCAGCGAGTCGATCGGGGTGCTGCGCGAGAGCAGTCCGGATGATCCTCTGATGTCGATATACCTCAACAATTTGGCTGTCAACCAGATGACGCAGCTGAAATACGACGAAGCACGCAAGACGTATAATGAGGCCCTTGAGCTGCTTGGCCGACGCTTCGGCACTGACCATCCCGAGTACGCATTGGTGCTGGAGAACCTGGGCGGTATCGCCTTTCGGCTGGGCGAATACGAGGAATGCCTCGCCAATCTGGAGCTGGTCCGTGATATCCGGGCCCGCAGGTTGGGTGCGGACCACCCGACCGTGCAGCGCACGATGTTGAACATGGCCACCGTCGCCAGCGCAAGCGGCAACCCGGAGCGCGCGATCGCGATCTACAATGAGGTCCTGCCCCGGCTGACTGCGGTCAACGGCGAGGTCAATCTTGACACCGCCGCGACTCTGCGCAACCTGGCGCGGGCCCTGCACCGAGCCGACCGGGACCGGGAAGCCGAGGCGGCCATCGCACGGGCCCGGCCCATTTTCGTCGCACTGTTCGCTGAGCGGCATTTCCAGGTGGCACGACTGGACGGTGACCTGGCCGTGATCCGGCTCAATCAGGGCCGCCTTGACGAGGCCGAGGCGATCGCCCGCAAATCCTACCGGATTCTTGAGCAGACTCTCGGCCTGGACGATCCGGGGACAAAGAGTGTGGCCGTCACGCTGGTGAAAGTCTACGAGCAACAGGGACGGCCGCGGGAAGCGGCGCGGTATCGGGTGGCTGAGCCTGCGGCGGCGGCGCGCTAGCCGCTAGCCGCTAGTCATTGTCCATGCTGGGGCTCAAATCTCACGGCGGCCACCCAGACCCGCGACAGGTCCGGTTATGACGCCCAGAATCAAGCCTGCGCCTGCGGTCAGCCTACCGGAGCAATCCGGACGACTTGCGCCGAGTCGACATCCTGTGCGAAACAGGTATTCCTGCCACCGCTATTGATAGTGGGCCAGTATTTTTGTAAGGTCACTCATCGCCCTCCTTGCTCAAGGAATCACCCGACTGCCCCACAGCACCCATATGGCAAGGAGGGCCCCGATGACCTTGCGCACCACTTCCGGCGTTGCCGCCTGTTGGCTGGCCGCGACCCTACTTACTCCGTCCCAGATCCTGGGCACCACGATTCACGTCTCACCGGACGAACAACTGGGTGCTGCCCTGGCCAGCGCCGCCGCCGGCGATACGGTTCTCGTCGCATGCGGCACTTATGCCGAGCAGGGCTTGCAGCTACCCGCCGGCGTGGTCCTGCGTGGTGAAACCGGAATCCCGGATTGCGTCGTGCTGTCCAGCGGCGGCGGCGAGCCGATTCTCACTATTGCGAACCATCCCGTCAGCGCCCGCGTCGAAGGAATCACCTTCACGATGGTCGATGACAGTACGCCGGCTCCGGTATCCCGCGGGGCGGGGCTGCTGATCCTTGCGGCCAGTCCGCAGATCACCAATTGCGCTTTCACGAATCTGGTGGCCGGCTATGGTGGCGCGATCCATTGCGGAGACGGCGCGGCGCCGGTTGTGGCCAATTGCCTGTTTGAGGCCAATCTGGCCGTGGCCGTCGGGGGTGCCGTCAATTGCGTGGGTACCGCCGCCCCGACCCTGGCCGCCTGCCTCTTTGTCGGCAACAGTGCCGGGCAGGGCGGACGGGCCATCAACGCCGCCCTGGGCTGCCGGCCCCGCCTGCTCGCCTCGACCCTGGCGGATAACGACCTGGGACCCGCGCTGATGGCCTGGGACACGGGCGTGATCGAACTGAGCAACTGCATTGTGCTGGGTGAAGCCTGGACGGGCGATATCAGCGCCATCCCGGAAATCGCCTGCAGCGATCTGTTCAACCCCGGCGGTGACGCCTGGAACGGCCCGCTGGCCGCCCAGGCAGCCCAAAACGGCAATATTTCAGCTGATCCCCTGTTCTGCCGTGGCGCCGGCGCGGGCTCGACCTACGAACTGGACGAGGCCTCGCCCTGTGCAGAAGCCGCGACCGGCGGCTGCGGGCCCATGGGCGCCTTTCCGGTGGGCTGCGCCGTATCGGGTGTGCCCGGCGAAACCGATATCCCCACTGCCGACGATATCCTGGCTACCCGACTGCGGGGCAATTTCCCCAATCCGTTCAACCCCGCCACAACTATCCGGTACGACCTGAAAGAGCCCGGCCGGGTGGTTGTCTCGATCTTCGATCTGGCCGGACGCCGGATCAAGGAGCTGGTCAACACCCGCCTGGGCGCCGGTCCCCACGAAGTGCTCTGGAATGGAAGGGATGGAGACGGGCGGTCCGTGGCGGCAGGCGTGTACTTCGTCCAGTTGCGCACGTCCGGCGCGCGAGACTCCAGTTTGTTGTCCTTGATCAAGTAACCGCCTGGAAAGAGAGGGGTGGCCAATGTTGAACCGCAAGAACAGAACTAAACGCGTGATCCGGCTGACCGTGGCTCTGCTGGTCCTGGCGGTTGCCGGAGCGGCGGCCCAGATGACACCCGAGGACCTGATGCCCACAGGCCGGGTCGTGATACCGGGGCTGCCGACCACCAGCTACATGGCGATGCCACCGACGTTCAGTGTCGCGGCCGAAGGCCTGGATCCCGACGGTCCGGATGGCCTGCCCGTCCGTTACCGCTACCTGGTCAAGATCGCCGAAACGGCGGACGGTATACCGATCCGCACGCAACAGGAATACCTGTTGTACTTTGCCGACGTGCTGTCGGTCGACGACCCGGACTGGAGCCCCTGGCTGGACCTGCCGACCCCACCGGAGAGCATCACCATCCAGGTCGCCGACCTGCCGGTCGACACGTACCAATTCCTCTCGGTGCAGTTCCTGGATCAGGACGGCGCGGTCAGCGACCCCTGGGGATATCAGGTCGGCACAGCCCACCTGCGGATTACAAGTGGAGTGTTCTCCCCCTTTGTCTTGCTGGCAGAGCAGTATCTCGGGCAGTCCACGACGACGGAAATGTCGTTCGAAATCGCCGCGACCCAGCCACTGAACTTCAGCTGGACGGCTACCCCCGGGACCGGTGCCGGCAGTATCGTTTCCTACCGGCATGGCTGGGATCTGGTGGACGTGGACGACCCGAATGATCCGGGCTGGGCGGTACCGCCCGGCGTGGGTTCAGCCAACCTCTACGCCGTCGAACGGGCCTTCGCCGACGGCATCCACACCTTCACCGTCCGGGTCGAGGACAACCTGGGACAGGTTCGGATCATGATCCGCACCCTGCGCGTGGTGCCCTTCGTGGACCGCGAGTATCAGCTGCCCCTGCTGGTCCTGGACCAGACCATCGACAGCAACGTGCAGAATTGGCCCGACCAGGAGGGGAACCCGCGCAACGACGAGTCCTACCGCAACGCGTGGTGGCACTTCCTGGCCGAAGGCATCGGCGGGGTGGCCGGCCTCAACTGGGACCGCGACTGGTTCGATCATACGGATTTCGTGACGTACTCGGATCTGGTCAAATACCAGGTCGTCCTCTGTTACGCCAAGGCCAATGTGGCCCAGACCATGTTCCGGGAGTTCCGGCCGATCGATGACGTTGACCGCTACGTCTGGCTCGTGCCCTATCAGGCTCAGGGCGGCAACCTGTTCCTGGTTGGCGGCAGCAGTATGGAATCGGTCCTCGAGGCCAAGAGCAACTACATGGTGCCGATGATCTTCACGTCCCCGGAAGACGAGCTCATCATCGGCGGACAATCCTACGTGGTCGGGTTCGGCACCGGCGTGGAACCGGATGGAACGCAGTACCGGCGCGGCCCCCGGATGTATCCCTACGCCACGGCGGGCATCGCGGCCCTGGATTGGACTTCACCCAATACGAAGTACATATACAACCGGACGGATGTGGCCCGCTTCGACCGCAATGTCGATTGCGTGGGCCTGAAGGGCCTGGTCCTGGCACCGGACTTCAAGACCAACCATCTGATCGGCCCCGGCGTGATTGCCGACACCCTGTGGACGGACGCCGGAATCGATTGGCCCGACGTGGTCAGCGCGGCCGCCGACACACTGGAACTCTTCAGTCTGACGTTCCCCTTCCGCGATGACGAATTCGTCGATGCGAATCTTTCGTCGCGCGCCACGCCATTCGCCCCCCAGGAATGCACGGCGGGGCCGGCCGGTCGCTGCGTGGAACCGATGTTCACGGGCATCGCCCGCTACGACTACATCCGCGAGTACTACTGGGCCCAGGGAGAGGCGGAATGGCCGCACAGTCGCTACACCGACTACGAGTTGGATACCGGCTGCGGACCCCTGGCCCTGACCGACTATCAGGGCGATCCGCGGGGCAGCGCCCGTACGAATGACCAGACGTACGGCTACTTCTCCTACACCCTGATCCAGGACAAACCCGTACCGAAGGCGGATGTCTACTGGGGCTTCGATCCCTATCGGTTCGACCACAACGAGGCAGGAAAGGCGGTGCAATGGGTCCTGCAGTACTTCGGGCTGCAGATCAACCAATAGTTGCCAACCATTTGACCCCACTGTCGATGGGAAGAGTGATGATTATCAGATCAACTATCAGACTCGGGCTCGTCTGCGCCCTGGTCCTGCTCGCAAGCAGCAGCCTGACCGCGCACGCGGCAACAGGCACGGCGGATTCACCGCTATTCGAGCTCAACACACTGTGGGCCGCGGATACCGGCGGCCCATCCGAAGCACCCCACCGCAATCGTCTGGGCGGTTGTTACCCCAACCCCTTCAACCCCCTGACGACGATCAACTTCGAAGTCGGTGAACGCACAACCGTCAACCTGCGGATCTACGATCTGCAGGGGCATCTGGTGCGGTCCCTGCTGGCAGATGAGCTGCTGGCCGCCGGCGGCCACCGGGCCACC
The DNA here is from genome assembly GCA_024277025.1 of Candidatus Krumholzibacteriota bacterium. Lineage (GTDB taxonomy): Bacteria > Krumholzibacteriota > Krumholzibacteriia > LZORAL124-64-63 > LZORAL124-64-63 > JAGRNP01. The sequence goes on from JAJRWA010000256.1 coordinate 9,566, forward strand.
TGGGACGGTCGCGATGACCACGGCAATCAAACGGCCGCAGGTGTGTACCTGTACCGGCTGGTTACGCCGAAGTTCACCGCGTCCCGCAGCATGATCCTGCTGAAGTAAACCAATTCACGGATGCCTATGTTCTAAGGGGGTTGATGAAGTGAATACCAATCGAAAACAGGCCGGGATTGCCGCAGTCGTATTCAGTCTGCTTGCGGTCCTGCTGCCGCTGATAGCCATTGCCAACACGACGCCGGTCGTCTCCAACGTCCAGGCCAGCCAGCGGGCCAACTCATTCCTCGTCGACATCAGCTACGATGTCTTCGACGCCGAAAGCGATACGGTGTGGGTCAACCTGTATTTCTCACCGGATGGCGGGGCCAGCTGGCCTCTGCGCTGCACCGCCGTCACCGGCGATGTCGGATTCGACGTCGCGATCGGGGCGGATCGTGCGGTTGTCTGGGACGCGCGCCAGGATTACCCCGGCTTCCAGGCCGCCACCTGCCGGATCCGGATCGTGGCCGCCGACATCGCCCCGCAGCCCTACCTTGACCGGTACTGGGGAATCGATGCCGGCGACACGACCGACATGCTCATTGCCCAGCCGGATACCTTCGGCTTCGGCCGATCACTCACCGTGGGCTGGCAGGGCGCGGTCCCTTCGATCGACGGTCTGGCCCCGGATTTCGTGGCCGGTGTCGACACGGTCTATCCCTTTGACGACGGCTTGCTGGGCTACAAGATCTACCTGCCGGATGCCACCTGCGACTCGACTGTTGCCGATTGCTGGCTGCCGCGGATGTTTGACGAGACCACCGGAGACAGCGTCTCGTACTGGGGCGCCGCGAACTCGCTGGTTTTTGCCAACGACGGCTCGGGAACAGATGCCCGGCACATGCTGCTGCCCAGCGGACTCTTCCAGTTCGCGGTCAACGCGATCGATATCAACGGTCTGGAGATTCCCGCCGACAGGCAGGCGCTCGGATTCGTCGTCAACTTCGACCCGCAGACCGTGATTCTCAACGGCCAAACCGACTGGGCCCACCCCGAGGACCAGGAAGTATATCCCTACTACACGCGGCTGAACGACCCGCTGCAAGTCCACCACCCGTTCCTGGCCGGCGAACGCATCCCGGACCGCACCTATGTCGTCTTCAAGGCCCTGGGCCGTGATGATCCGCGGGACGTCGTGCAGGACCCCGGGTTCACCGTGGGCTTCACCGGCTACATGCAGGGTGTCCGCAGCAACCTGACGGGCGGTCTCTTCTCCTTCGCAACGGATGCCAGCGAACTGGACTTCGATCCGGCCTGGCCGGCCAACGCCGAAGGCTGGAGCGCCGACACGCTGGGCTTCCTGACCGGACCGTCCACCGAGTTCACCATCAACATGCAGGCCGTCGATGAACATGGCCGCCGTGACGGCACGCCGGCCAGCCTGAGCTTCGAGGTGGGATACCCGCCCTGCGTGCAGTGTGTCGAA
>JAJRWA010000257.1 GCA_024277025.1 Candidatus Krumholzibacteriota bacterium
GATCTGCTGGATGGTGGCCTCGGCGTCACCGGTCCTGGTGGTCGTCATGCTCTGCACGCGCACAGGCGCGTCGCCGCCCATGGTGACACCGCCGACGGAGATCTGGCGGGTCTGGCGACGCGGGGCGCAGACGGGGTGTTGAGAGTCGGGTTTCGACTGGGTCATCGGGGTTCCGCTTCGGAATCGGGTTGGCTGTGGATCGGACTCGGGCCTCAATATAGCAGAGTTCACCGGAATGGGAAAACTCGGACGGTCTTGTGACTGCGGCCGCAATCAATCGGGCGGGTTCAGGGCCGCCCCGACCCGCCGCACATCCCCGTCCCGGACCGTGTAACCGCTCTGATCCAGATACTCGAGCAGGGGAATGCCCAGCTTGCGGGTCAGGCCGCTCAGCGCCCTGAACTCGGCAAACGCCATCTCCTGGGCCCCGGCGAAGTGGTCACGCAGCTTGGCCAGAAGCTGATCCAGTGCCTCGGCCCCCACGTAGTACTCGTTGTTGATGGCCACGGCCTGCCCGTGATCAGCCAGATGCCGGATCACCTCAGCCGGCTTGAACTCGCGCAAAGCGCTGTCGCCGGCCGCGGCCCGAAACACCGCCGAGTCCTCGGCCCACGCCTCGAGCCCCGGCCAGTCCAGCCCAAAAGCCCGCAGCTCGTCCGCCGCCCGCGTTACCGCCGCGGTCATGGCCGCGCTCAGGGCCGGTCCCGAGGGCGTCGGCCCGATCCGGTCCCCGGCCACGACCCAATCGGCCGTCTCGGCCAACCGCAGACAGATGGCGCTCCACTCGTTGGCACCGGCCTTGAATTTGCACTTGCGGCGGCACTCTTCCTTGGGCAGTCCCAGGCGCAGAGGAAAACGCTCAGCGTAGGCAGCCACCTGGGTGCTGATCCGGGCCGACAATCCCTCCATCAGCTCGCGATGGTACAGGCGCTTGCCCACCAGCACCGCCTGCGGATCATCCTGCTGCCCGAGCGCTTCACTCAGAGCCAGGCCCGCCGTACCCGCCTGCTTCAGGTTCTGCCGGAACAGCTCAGCCGGATCCCCGCTCTCCATGATCGCCAGATTGGCCGCCACCTGCGCGTCGAAGCGCTTGTGCCGCTGGGGTGCCGGATCCAGCACCACACCGCCGGCAATACTGGTGACCGGGGAATAGAAACGCAGCACCAGACGGTCTGCGCGCGCGGCCACCAGTTCGTCCTCCAGGTGCAGCTGCGCCAGACCGGTCCGCGGGCCATCGCCGCCGAGTTCGGCCTCGTCCAGCAGCACGATGCGCGCCAGCACCTCGCGGCCGGCGTGGTGCACGTGCAGCCGCTGCCGATTCTTTATCACGCCCTGATAATGGGGCATCACGTTGACCCGCAGATCCAGGCGCCGGCTGACCACGGCGCCGTCGCTGCCCACCAGTTGGAACCCGCGGGCGATCTCGTCCTTTTTGACGCCGTGCAGCGCCAGGGCCAGACGCTGTCCCGAGGCCCCGCGCTCAGCCTTCGCGCCATGCACCTGCACTTCGCGCACGCGTACGATCTGGCCGCCCGGTTCCAGGGACAGCTTGTCGCCCACCTTAACCGCGCCGCCCCAGCAGGTGCCCGTGACCACGACGCCGGCGCCCGGCAGGGTGAACACGCGATCGACCGGCAGCCGGAAAGCGCCCTCCTCCCGGCGCACCGGCAGGGCCAGCGCCGCCTCGCGCAGGGCCGTCTTCAGCTCGTCCAGTCCCGTGCCCGCGTGGGCGCTGACCGCGACGATCGGCTTGTCCTCCAGGAACGTGCCCTCGACCAGTTCCATGGCCTCTTCGCTGGCCACGGCCAGGATTTCCTCGTCCACCAGGTCGGCCTTGCTCATGACCACCACGCCGCTGCGCACACCGAGCGAGTCGAGGATCTCCAAATGCTCCACCGTCTGGGGCATGACCCCTTCGTCGGCCGCCACCAGCAGGAAAGCCAGGTCCACCCCGCCAGCGCCGCTGACCATCTGCTTGACGAATTTCTCGTGCCCCGGCATGTCCACCACGCCGAGAACCACGCCCCCGCCCAGGTCCAGTTCCGCAAAACCCAGTTCGATGCTGATGCCCCGCTCCTGTTCCTCCTTCAGACGGTCGGTGTGGGTCCCGGTCAGGGCGGTGATCAAGGCCGTCTTGCCGTGATCCACATGACCGGCCGCGCCCAGAATGAAATGCCGTATGTCGCTCATGCGGTGCGCTGTCCCATCATGATTCTTCGCGCCGGATGCGCGCGCCCAGGCCGGCCAGTCGGGTTTCGATACGTTCGTAGCCACGGTCAATATGATAGACACGATTGACCGTCGTCGTGCCCTCGGCCGCCACGCCGGCCAAGACCAGCGCCGCGCTGGCCCGCAGATCCGTGGCCATGACCTGGGCGCCCGACAAATGGTCAACGCCCTTGATCGTCGCCCGCGCGCCATCGACCCGGATGTCGGCCCCCAGGCGCTGCAGCTCGGCCACGTGGGTGAAACGGTCCGTATAGATGGTCTCGGTCATGTGGCTGGTGCCGCCGGCGACGGTGCAGGCGGCCATGATCTGGGCCTGCATGTCGGTGGGAAAGCCCGGATAGGGCCGCGTCACCACTTCGACCGGTTCTGGCCGCCCCGACGCCTTGATCGTCAGGCAGAATTCCTCTTCGCTGATTTCGCAGCCCATTTCCTGCAGCACGATCGTCACCGGCCGCAGATGGCCCGGGTTCACGCCGGTCAGGCGCACTTCCCCGCCGGCCATAGCCACTCCGGCCATGATCGTGCCGGCCTCGATGCGGTCGGCGATCACGCGGTGGGAAACCGGCTCCAGCTTGTCGACGCCCTGGATTTTCAGGCTCGTCGTGCCCACGCCTTCGATCTGCGCGCCCGAGGCGACCAGCGCCTCGACCAGCTGGGTTACTTCCGGTTCGACCGCGCAGTTTTCCAACTCGGTTTCGCCGCTGGCCAGCACCGCGGCCATCAGCACGTTGCAGGTGCCGCCCACCGACGAAGGTTCAAAACGGAAACGCCCGCCCTGCAGGCGCCCTTCGGTGGAAGCATTGATGTAGCCGCCATCCAGTTCGATCTGCGCCCCGAGCGCGGCCATGCCTTCCAGATGCAGATTCACCGGGCGCGGCCCCCAGGCGCAGCCGCCGGGCAGCGAAACCCGCGCTGAGCCGAACGAGGCCAGCAACGGGCCCAGCACGTAGATACTCGCCCGCATCTTGCGCACCAGATCGTACGGTGCCTCGGCCCGGTCCACGCCCACGGTGTCGATGACCATGAAGTTCCGGTCGAACTCAACCCGCGCGCCGAGGCCCTCCAGAATCGTGGCGAAGAAGCGCACATCCTGCAGGTCGGGCACATTGTCGATCATCGAGCGGCCGCGGGTGAGCAGGGCCGCGGCCATCAACGGCAGCACGGCGTTCTTGGCCCCGCTGACGGCGATCTCGCCGTTGAGAGGAGTCGGTCCTTCGATCACAAATCTGTCCATGATTCCTCGCTGGTTTCGGCGCTCGCTCAGCCGGCATAGAGTCTGACGGCGACCAGTCCCAGTGTACTGACCACCAGCCACAACAGCACGCCCAGAATCATCGGCCGCAGACCGGCCGAGCGCAAGGCTTCCCGCGACAGCCCCGCACCGATCAGGAACAGGGTCAGGGTCAGGCCCAGTTTGGCGCCGGCCTGGATCCGGTCAAAGACCGCGGCCCCTGCCGGCACCAGGGTGCGCAGAGCCGCGGCCGCCACAAAGAACAGGATGAACCAGGGCCACTGGATGCGGGTGCCGTGCGTGCGCCGGCGCCAGGCCACCGCCAGGGAGACCGGCACGATCCACAGGGCGCGTGTCAGCTTGACCGTGGTCGCCACTGCCAGGGCCTGGTCACCATACTTGGCGGCAGCGCCCACGACACTGCTTGTATCATGAATCGCAATGGCCGACCAGAGGCCGAACGCGGCCTGGTCCAGGCCCAGCAGGTGGCCCAGCGGCGGAAAGATGAACAGGGCCACGGAATTGAGAATGAATACCGTGGCCAGCGCCACGGACATGGCCCTCGCGTCGGCCTCCAGGACGCTGCCGACCGCGGCAATCGCGCTGCCGCCGCAGATCGCCGTGCCGCTGGAAATCAGTTGACTGATCGTCGGCTCCACCTTCAACAGGTGTCCCAGCCACCAGCCCAGCAAGAGGGTGCCGGCAATCGTCCCCACGGTGAAACCGAAACCTGTGCGGCCCGCGACCCACACCGCCTGCAGGTTCATCCCAAAACCCAAACCCACGACCGACCACTGCAGCAAGCGCCGGGAGAACGCCGCCGTCTGGCCGGGATACGGGTTGCCCCAGCCCAGCGCCAGGACCAGTCCCAGGGCCAGGGCCACTGGCGGTGCGATCCGGCCCGTGAGCGTGGCCGAGCCCAGCACCAGGAAGGCGATTTGCTTGAGACGCACAACGGACACGAGATGAAGCCTTGGCTGCAGAATCGGACCCGCGGGCCCAAGTGGTGGTGAGAGCGGAATATAAGGCACGATCCGATCACTACCGAACAAAAATTCGGCCGGTTTGGTGGCCATTTGGCGAAACCAGTCCTAGACTGTCCTCAATCTATCACCCCGACTGCCACCAACTACAGCGAGGCACTGGCCGATGAGCTTTGGTATACACATCACGCGATCCCGGCGCCGGAGCCTGCTGGCTTCACTCATGCTCCTGCTGCCGATCCTGCTGAACGGCTGCACGAGTGGTGACAGCGCCGTGGCCGACGAACACCCCACGGCCCCGGGCCGCACCTTCGAATTCACCTACGAAGCCACGGTCAACGAGGTGCCGGATACGGCCGAGACCGCCTACCTGTGGGTGCCGTTCCCGCCAACGACCGTCGATCAGAAAATCATGCTGGACCGGATCGTCACCGATCTGCCCTACGAGCAGGTCACGGGCGGCCGGTACTGCAACCAGGCCCTGCGCTTCACCCTGGTGCCAGGCACCGCCCGCCAGCCGGTCACGATCACCTATCGCGTCTCTCGTCAGGAACGGGCCCGCAACACCGGTGAGCCCTTACCGGGGGACAACGCGATCCCCGCACCGGATCCGGACCGTTGGCTGCAGGCGGACCGGATGGTCCCCATCGACGGCCAGATCAAGCAATGGGCAACCGAGGTCGTGGCCGGCCGGGCCGCCACCAGCGACCGGGCCCGGGCGATCTACGACTATGCCGTGGACAACCTCAAGTATGACAAGTCGGGTACCGGCTGGGGTCAGGGTGACATATTCTACGCCTGCGACGCCCGCCACGGCAACTGCACCGATTTTCATGCCGTGTTTACGGGCTTTGCCCGCGCCGTGGGTATCCCGGCCCGCTTCGAGATCGGTTTCCCCATACCGGCGGACCGCCCCGAGGGGCGGATCGGCGGCTACCACTGCTGGGCCCAGTTCCACACCGACGAGGCGGGCTGGGTGCCGGTTGATGCCTCCGAGGCGAGCAAGCATCCGGCCAGGAAAGACTACTTTTTCGGCACCCTGGACCGCGACCGGGTACTCTTCACCGTCGGCCGCGATGTCGTTTTTCCGGCCATGAAGGGTGGCCCCCTCAACTATTTCATCTATCCCTATGTAGAAGTCGATGGCAAGCCGTGGGACCAGGTGGAGCGCGAGTTCTCCTACCGGGACCAGTCAATCAACCCATCCTGACTAGCAGGATGAACAACCTGATCCGGGAGGATTACCGATGAACAGGAAAACGATTTTGACGGTGTTCTTGACCGTGGTGCTGGCGATCGGGCTGCAGGTCTCGCTGGCCGCCGCCCAGGAACACCCCGAGCATCCGGCCAGCGCCGAGCATCCGGAGCATCCGGAAGAAGGCAAGAAGGCCGAACACCCCGCAACCGGCGAACACCCCATGAAGAACATGCCCGCGCCCTCCATCGACGACGTGGCCGCCTTCATCACCACCCACGTCAACGAGACGGTGGCCGACAAGAAGGGGTACATGAAGGTCGAGGACAAGAAGGCCCACAAGACACGCGAGGTGAAGCTGGTCAAGGTGCACCGCGAGCGTCTGGCCAAGACCGACGACAACACCTACTTCGTCTGTGCCGATTTCAAGGACAAGAAGGGCAAGCTGTTCGACCTGGACTTCTGGGTCGAGCAGACATCCGATGGTCTGGTCGTCACCGAGACCATGATCCACAAGGAAGAGGGCAAGCCCCGCTACACGTGGATGGAAAAAGACGGTGTCTGGATGCAGATGAAGATGAAGTAGTCCGGGGCGACTAACCCCGTATTTGTGGCCGGGGCGGGACTTACTCCTGCCCCGGTTTTCCTGTTTCGGACAGTGGCTGCGTCTTCCACCGCCGATGCACCCAGTAGTACATGGCCGGCTGTTCCCGGACGGCCGCCGCCAGGCGCGCGGTGTGCATTTCGGTCAGGCGCCGGATGGCCGTCTCCTGGTCCCAGGCCGGATCCACCTCGAGCGGTGCCTCGATCCGCAGCACATGGCTGCCGTCCGGCTGCCGGAAGACAAATGCCATGATGATGGGCACACCGGCCTTGACTGCCAGGGTCGCCGGTCCCCGGTTCACCGAGGCGGGTCGGCCCAGGAACTCGACGAACTGCCCCTTGCGACCGGCATCCTGATCCCCCAGCAGGCCCACGAACTCTCCCCGCTTCAGTGCCTCGAGCACCCGGGGAAAGGAACCGCCGGTGGCGATGATCCCCACTCCCTCCTTGGCTCGCAACCCGTTGTGAAATCTATCAATAAGTTTGTTGGACTGAGGTTTGACTATGCCGCTGACCCGATACCCGGCCACAGCCGCCCGCGGCAGCATCAACTCGAAGTTGCCCAAATGCCCGCTCATGTAGACCGCACCGCGCCCCGCCGCCACGAGCGCCTCGATGTGTTCACGACCTTCGAACTTCACGTGGCGCTCCAGGTCGGCGCCGCGGCGGTGGCCCGCAGCCAGAAACTCCACGAGAGTCATGCCCAGATTGCGGTAGAAATCCAGGGCCGTGGCCTGGATCCAGGCCTCGTCGTGTTCAGCGCCAAAGGCGTGCCTGAGATTGTCCAGGATGATCCGGCGGCGGAAGCGCACCACGCGCCAGACGAACGTGCCCAGGCCGCGACCGACCGCCAGCAGCGCCCGGCGCGGCAGCAGCCGGGTCAGTTGGAAGACAGACCAGAAAACGCTGAACTCGAGACGGTGTTTGATGGTCGGGGCCATGATCGCCTTTGGCGGCTGAGGAGTCGGGGAATTCGCGTCGGCGCATTGTAGAACAGGGTTGTGGTGGCCGCCCACTACTTTCCGGGCTCCTTGAGCCAGGCGGGCACCTGCAGGTCGGTCCACAGGAAACCAGCGCGATGGGCCACCAGGGTGGCGCTCAGCCACTGGCTGTCGGCCGGCTCGTCGCCCAGGCGCCGCACGGCCGCCCGCAGCTGCCAACGATCTCCTTCGTGACTGACCACGGTGACCGGGCCACAGAACGGCCGTTCCGGCAGTGGCCGCCGCTGAGCCCGCAGGCCACTGACGCCCAGCAGGAAGGCGTCCACCACCGCCTCCCGTTCAGATGGCGGACGAGTCGCCGCACCCGGCAGCCAGACCCGCACATCCTGCACCGTCACGTGATGCATGCGGCGCAATTGTTCCAGGAACCGGTACTTGTGGCCGGCCCCGAAAGTGACCAGGATCCGCTGGCCCGGATGTTCGGCGATGGCCTGCCGAATCAGGTCGAAGTGTTCTTCGTTGATCCAGGTCCAACCGCCGGGCGGGCCGATCACGTCGTTCAAATGATACTCGTAGGGCCCCAGCTCGGCCTTGGTGCGCAGGTCATACGCGGGCGAGTGGATGTAGAAGGGATCATCATCAGCGGCTGGCGCCGGGTTGGCCGCCAACCAGTCGGTCACCCACTCTTCGTCCCGCCGGTAGGCTGCGCGCGCGGCCGAATCCGCCGCCGACGTCTCGAACAAGGCGAGGCGTTCCCGGCGCGCCTGGGCCATCGCCTCGGTCCAGCCGGCACTCGGTGCAACGACAAAATCCAGCTCGTCGGTCAGGGGCAACAGCACCTCCACGTACTCGGGAAACACCTTTATGCGGCTGTCCTCGACAAGGTGGTGCTCGCGCCAGGTGGCCAGGGCCGCGGGCCAGTTGGCCGGCGGAATCTCAGGACAAACCACATCCGGGTCGATGTTGCGGATCGTCTCGCGCACCTGGTCCAGACCCCAGGTTTCGCTCGTGCGGTGGCCACCGTGGATCATGCCCAGCACGAAGACTTCGGTCTGGGGGATGGGCGCGCCGCCCGTGTCGCGGATGGCCCGCGAGAAATCCGGCGTGTCGCCGACCCGCCGCGCCCGCTCATTGATCAGGTAGCGCCGGCGGGCCGTCGCCAGATCCTCGCCCCCGCGCAGGCGCCCCAGATTGATCAGCAGCTCGTCGGTGTAGCCGGGCAGGATCACCCGCCAGGTCGGCGGCACCAGACCCGGCGCCACCGCGTTGACATGGTCGCGCAGGCGCGAAGTGCAGTTGTCGGTCAGCGTGTTGTACCAGGCCGGATCACGTCCCAGACGATCCGCTTCCCGGAGCAGGCTGACAAAGAGGTCCCGGATGCCCTGCCGGGGCGCCGCCACCGGAAACAGATAGACATCGTCGGGGCGGTGGGCCGCCCGATCCAGCAGCAGATCCCGCTCATCCCCCACGATGTAGATCAATTCGAACGTGCGCAGCAGGCCGCGATACACCCCGTAGGATTCGCCGCGCTCCTTGCGCGCCTCGACGCTGATCGCCACGTATGTGCCATCATCAAAGCCGAAGCTGAACAGGCCGTGGGCGGGTCCGCGCCAGCCGTCGGGGTGGAAGACCGACAGGCCGTACCAGAGGGTTTCCAGGCGGCCCAGATCATACACACGGGTCTCGAACGTACCGACCGGCGGGACGTCGACGGCGAAACGGAAATTACGAACGCCTTCGACCACGACCTGGTCACCATTGATGGTGACGGTGGGCGTTATTGCGTGCGGCGGGATCCAATCACGGTCGGCGCGGGCGGGCCAGAGGGCAAACACGATTACAGCGGCCAGCAGAGCACCGGCCGCGCCCCACAACACCCGGCGTTTTCTGCCGCGTTCAGCCAAGACTCAACCCGCAATCCGGGCACTCGTCCGCAGCTTCGGCCACAGCGGCCCCACAGGCGGGGCACTCACCCAGCTCGAACTCGCGGCTGAAACCCTCTTCCTGGCCCGGATGCAGCTCGGCAAACAGGTCGTCGACGATCTCCTGCGCTCGCGAAAAATCCACCTGTCGCACGAACAAGATGTACTGGAACCCGGTCAGCACATCGCCGACGGGAATCTGTCCAGCCTTGCCGCCGCTGACCACGCGGCCGAAGATCACCGAGTCGTCGAACCGCAACTCGCGCGACTGGTACCGGGTCAAAGGCAGGACCGCGCCCTGGATGCCGGCCTGCTTCAGGTGCCCAAGATAGATCCGGATCACCTTCTCATTGTCCGTCGCCACCGTGCCCAGAATCTCGCCGGGCGGTACTTCATCCCAGCCGCCTTCATCAAACCCAGTCGGCTCAACGGCCGGGCCGGACCACACCAGCGGCACGCCGCAATCGGCACAAATCTGGGCTGAAGACCGGTACTCGCATTGGCATTGGGGACAGGTCTTGGTGGCTTCCACAGTTTCCTCACAGACAGACGAGAGAGGCCAACTTACCCACTGAGGGAAGAGTTCAGGCAATCGCTCGCACATAGTAGGTGCGCGGCGGTAAAGTCGTCAATAAAACCTCCAGCGGATAGTGCTTACGGCAAAATGCCAATTTCGATAGTCTTATTCATTATACTTGCCCAACCATTGGCACATCCAGTTTCGCCGAAGGCCATCATGAAATGCTTTCCGCCCAGTCACTCTTTTTCGGTTAAAGTAGCCATTGTCGTGATCTGCGCCCTATTCGCTCTCTCTGGCTGCAGCGACGAGGAAACCGTCCTCCAGGCGGGTATCAGCGGCACGGTGACCAATGCCGCCGGCGACCCGGTCAGCGACGTGGCCATCGGCCTGGTCTATCGGTTTGACGGTTTGGATCTGCCGGGTGACTGGGAGAAGGGCGTCATCCGTGGGGCCGACAAACCGAGGACCCAAATTAGCTTCGACTTACCGGACAGCGGCGAGGTCACGGTGGAAATCGTGGACTACGCGGGCCAGTTCGTAGCGACCCTGATCGACTCGACGGTCGCGGGTGGTTCCTACTCGGTGGTGTGGGACGCAACTGACGCCGACGGCGACTACGTACCCAGCGGCATGTACTACGCCCGGATCACGCTGGCCGACCAGGAAACCACCGTGCACGACCTCTTCCTCTACCTGTTCGAGAACGGCGAGATTCTGCGTGCACCTCACGCCAGGACCGGCGCCGACGGCAAGTTTTCGATCCCGGGCATTCTGATCCCCGTCGGAGCCGAGATCATAGCCACCGATGAGACGGGTCAGGTAACCGGCAACGCCAAAGTGAGTTCAGCCATCCTGATCAAAGCGGTCATTGAAGAGGGCGGCCTGCCGGAGGGCGTATCGACGGTGGTGGATTGGCTGCCTGGTGAACGTCTGGCCAACGTGGGACTGGTCCTCAACTAGGCAGCAAGACCCAAGCCGTCAGCTCCGGTCACAGGCAGGCGCTCCCCTACCCCACCCGCGCCACCACCACCCGGTCCCGCTCCGCATAGTCCTGGCTCACGCGCACCTCGGTGCCGCCGGACGCAGCCAGTATCCCGCTCACCGCCTCACCCTGATCAGCCCCGATCTCGACCGCGATATGCCCGCCCGGACGCAGCCACGCACCCATGCCCGCGGCCAGCGCCCGGTAGAACACCAGCCCGTCCGGCCCGCCGTCCAGCGCCGTGTGCGGGTCGTGCCCCTTGACGTCCTCGGGCAACCCCGCGATATCGTCGTGCCTGATATAGGGCGGATTGCTCACCAGCAGGTCCACCTGTCCCTGCAGATGTCCGGGCAAAGGATCAAAGCGGCTGCCCTGATGGATGTGCACCCGGGCCTCGGCCCCCAGCAGATGGGCGTTGCGCCGGGCCAGTGCCACCGCCCGGGGGTTCACATCGGTGGCGTGCACCGTCAGCCGCGGCAGCTCCAGCGCCAGGCTGATGCCGATGATGCCGGTGCCACAGCCCACCTCCACCGCCAGCGGCGCCACCAATCCGTGGCCATCCGGTGTCAACAGGTTCGCCGCTTCTGCCACCAGGCGTTCGGTCTCGGGCCGGGGTACAAAAACACCGGGGGCGACTTTGAACACACGGGAATAGAATTCCGTCTCACCGAGAATCTGCTGCAGGGGTTCGCCGCCCGCGCGACGCTTGACGACAGTGCGGAAGCGGTCCAGCTCGCTGCCCAGCACCGGGCGGTCGAACTGCATGAAGAGCTCGATGCGCGAGACCCCCAGCACGTCGGCCAGCAGGCGCTCGGTGTTGAGCTTGGCCGACTCGATATCCTTGCCCGCGAAGTATTCGCTGGTCACCCGGATCAGCTCGCGCACCGTCATGTTTGCCGGGGCGGCACCCATTACTGCCGCGTCGCGGCCAACGCCTCTTCCCGCCGGTAGGCCAGGATGGCGTCCACGACTTCGCCCAGTTCACCGGCCATGATCGCGTCCAGGCTGTGCACCGTCAGGCCGATGCGGTGGTCGGTGACCCGGCTCTGGGGAAAATTGTAGGTCCGGATCTTGGCGCTGCGGTCCCCGGTGCCCACCTGGCTCTTGCGCTCGGCCGCGATCTCGGCCTCCTGCTCCATGATGGCCGCCTCCAGGATGCGCGAGCGCAGCACGCCCATGGCCTTGGCCTTGTTCTTGTGCTGGGATTTCTCGTCCTGGCACTGGACCACGATCCCGGTCGGTTCGTGGGTGATGCGCACAGCACTGTCGGTCGTGTTGACCGACTGGCCGCCCGGCCCCTGGGCGCGGTACACGTCGATGCGCAGGTCCTCGGGTTTGATCTCGATATCCACTTCCTCGGCCTCCGGCAGCACCGCCACGGTGATCGCCGAAGTGTGGATGCGGCCCTGGCTCTCGGTCGCCGGCACGCGCTGCACGCGGTGCACGCCGCTTTCCCAGCGCAGCATGCCGAAAGCGCCCTCGCCGCGCACGGCGTAGATGACCTCCTTGACGCCGCCGGCGGTGCCCTCGGTCATGTCGATCAGTTCGGTCTGCCAGCCCTGCTTCTCGGCGTAGCGGATGTACATGCGCGCGATCTCTTCGGCAAACAGGGCGGCTTCATCACCGCCGGTGCCGGCCCGGATCTCCAGAATGGCGTCACGGTCGTCATTGGGGTCGTGGGGCAGCAGGGCCGTTTCCAGGGCCTCGGCCGCCTCGGCCAGCGCCGGTTCCAGCTCCGTCAGCTCATCCTTGATCATCTCCAGCATGTCCGGGTCCTTCTCGGACTTCAGCAGCGCGTGGTTCTCGTCCACCTGCGTCTGCAGATCCAGCCACTTCTCGCCGATCTCCAGCTGCTTGCGGATACGCGAGTGCTCTCGGGTGAGCTTGCGGTAGGCGGTCTGGTCGTTCAGCACATCCGGCTGGGACAGGGCCTCGCCCAACTCGGCGTACTTGTCGCGCAGCGTCAGGACATTGGCTTTCACGCGGTTTCCCCCAGCCCGGCATCGGCGGCCGGCTCAGCTTCGGTTTCCGGTTCATCGGTCTGCGGCAGATCGTAGTAGATCCGCTCCCTGAAGTCATCACTCTCGGGCGTGAGCACCGAGCGCAGGGCGGCCATGCCCACGGAGAGCTGCTCGTCATCGGGCTCGCTGGTCGTGATCTTCTGCAGCATCAGACCGGGAAAGATCACCGGCTGCAGGAACCAGGCCTTGGCGTGCTTGCCCGACAGCTTGATCGCCTCGTAGGCCAAGCCGCCGATCACCGGCACGAACGCCAGCCGCTGCAGGCGGTCCGGGATGTCTTCGGGGCGCCCCAGAAACGAGAAGACGACGATCGAGATCAGCATCACGAAGAACAGGAAGCTGGTGCCGCAGCGCGGGTGCAGGGTCGTGAAGGGCCGGGCGCCGGCGGCATCCAGGCTCTTGCCGTTCTCGAAGGCGTGGATGCTCTTGTGCTCGGCCCCGTGGTACTCGAAGACGCGGGCCATATCCGGCAGTTTGGACACCAGCAGCAGGTAGACCACGAACATCGTCACCCGAAACAGGCCATCGACGACATTCCAGACCAGGCTGCCGTGGCTCTCGGCCACCACCAGGTCCGTCAGCAGGATCGGCACGTAGAAGAACAGTCCCATGCTCAGGGCGAACGAAAACACGATCGTGCCCCACATCATGACCGTGTCCCAGAACGAGCTCTTTTTCTGGTCGACGCGGTCTTCGCTGATCGCCTGGTAGGCCGAGAACATCAGGGCGTCGATGCCCAGGGCCATGCTTTCGATCAGATGGATGCCTCCGCGCAGAACCGGGATATTCAGGAAGGGCAGCTTGCGCATTACGCTCTTGAAAACCTTCTTGCGCACGACAATGCGGCCGTCGGGCGTGCGCACGGCCATGGCCATGTAGGCCGGGCTGCGCATCATCACCCCTTCGATCAGGGCCTGACCGCCGACGGCCAGATCCATCTGGCGCGCTTCGGTGGCTTCGATGTGTTGCGGATCAGCGGCGGCAGGGCCCACCGGCTGCGGTTCGGATGCTGACATGTGCGCGCCTTTTCTTTGGTGTGCTGCCGGATTTCAATCCCACGCAATATACAAAAAGGGTGCCGGG
This sequence comes from Candidatus Krumholzibacteriota bacterium, assembly GCA_024277025.1. Lineage (GTDB taxonomy): Bacteria > Krumholzibacteriota > Krumholzibacteriia > LZORAL124-64-63 > LZORAL124-64-63 > JAGRNP01. Next base: position 13,711 of record JAJRWA010000257.1, read on the forward strand.
AAAGCGACCCTGGCACCCTTCGGAATTTTTCAGCCGAAAAACCACTGCCCGGGGGCAATAGCCGGCCACGCTACTTCTTGCCGTAGCTGCCCTCGGCATAGCGGCGGCGGAAACGCTCCACCCGGCCCGCGGTATCGACGATCTTCTGCTGGCCCGTGTAGAACGGGTGGCAGTTGGAGCAGATCTCGACGCTGAGCTTTTCCTTGGTCGAGCGGGTCTCGATCACATTCCCGCACAGACAGGTGATCGTGCAGTCGACGTACTTCGGGTGGATGTTCTTCTTCATTTTCCTCACTGCCTCATTTTGCGGACCGCTGCTGAATCCATGAACCAAACACGGATCGGAGTCCTGAATTCCTGTCGTTGGCCGGGCTCGCCGGTGAGGGCAAAAAGAAATACTCAATTTACCCTTTGGCAAGGTATTTTTCGCCCCTGACTTGGCCTGGCAACCCCTGTCAGGCGTTCATGGCGGCCAGGAACTGGTCGTTATCCTTGGTTTTGCCCAGTTTGTCGATCAGGAATTCCATGGCCTCGGTCGGGTTGTAGTCATTCAGATACTTGCGCAGCACCCAGATCTTGGCCAGATCCTTCGGATCGATCAGCAGGTCTTCCTTGCGCGTGCCGGACTTGAAGATATCCATGGCCGGATACACGCGGCGATCGGCGATCTTGCGGTCCAGGACCATCTCCATATTGCCGGTGCCCTTGAACTACTCGAAGATGACCTCGTCCATGCGGCTGCCCGTCTCGATCAGCGCCGTGGCGATGATGGTCAGCGATCCGCCGTCCTCGATGTTGCGCGCCGCGCCGAAGAAGCGCTTGGGCTTCTGCAGGGCATTCGAGTCCACACCACCGGAGAGGATCTTGCCCGAGTGGGGCACGACCGCATTGTGGGCCCGGGCCAGGCGCGTGATCGAGTCCAGCAGGATGACCACATCCATGCCGTTTTCGACCAGCCGGCGGCTCTTGGCCAGCACCATGTTGGCCACCTGCACATGCCGTTCGGCCGGCTCGTCGAAAGTCGAACTGACCACTTCGCCGTCGACCGACCGGGCCATGTCCGTCACTTCCTCGGGCCGCTCATCGATCAGCAGCACGATCAGGTGGACTTCCGGATGGTTGGTCGAGATGGCGTTGGCGATCTGCTGCAGAATGATCGTCTTGCCGGCGCGCGGCGGCGACACGATCAGACCGCGCTGCCCCTTGCCGATCGGACTCATCAGGTTGATCAACCGGGTCGTCATGTTCTTGGACTTGTGCTCGAGGTTGAGCATCTCCTCGGGATACAGCGGCGTCAGGTTGTCAAACAGGGTCACCTTCTTGGCCGTGTCGGGATCCTTGTAGTTGACCGACTCGACCTTCAACAGGGCGAAGTAACGCTCGTTGTCCTTGGGCGGCCGCACCTGGCCGGCAATCGTATCGCCGGTCTTGAGATCGAATTTCTTGATCTGGGACGGCGACAGGTAGATGTCATCGGGTCCGGGCAGGTAGTTGTACTTGGCGGCCCGCAGGAAGCCGTACCCCTCGGCCAGCACCTGCAGCACACCCTCGGCATAGATCAGACCGTTCTTCTCGGTCTGCCCCTCCAGGATCTTGAATATGAGTTCGGATTTGCGCAGGGTGCTGAGAGCCTCGATGTTCATGCCCCGGGCGACCTCCACCAATTCGTGGATGTCCATCTCCTGCAGTTCCTTGATATCCATTGTTCTCCTCGTAACCAATCGGTCATACATGGGTTTGGGGAAACGTTACGCCCCCTGGTGGCTGACCATCGGACGCTGCTGTCTTCTCCTGGAATTCGATCCTGTGCCTTGGGAGAAGTGGCAACCGGCAGATGCGGCCTGCAGGGTGGGTGGCCGGACTGGCCACCGCCGTGTGCTATTTGGAAGTTTCCCTGGGTGAATCGGTTCGGGCCTCCGGGCCCGGCTCGGCAGAAACCTTATTGGATGAGATCAGTCTAGCACAATACAGGCCAGAATGCCCCATCTCTTTTTATTTTTCCCGGCGCGGTGGCTCCGGGCGATCGGCTCCGGCCGGCAACAGGGCAGGCCGGAGCAGAATTCACTGTCCTAGGGTGCGTCGTTGAGCTGCTCGTAGGTCTTGAAATTGGCTTCGGACGCCGTGAAATCCCCGAGCTCCATTTGCGAAAGGCTAAGGTAGAAGAAGCCATCCGCGTTATCCACGAAATTATTGGTCATGGCGACGCCGATCTCGACGGCCCGGTTCAGCATGGCTTTGCTCTTGGCGTCGAGGTCGGCCTTGAGCACGGGATCGGTCTCAGCCGCCGCTTCGGCTTTCAGGGCCTTGCCGTAGTTGTAGAACGTGCGCACACGCATGACCATGGTGTTGGCCGTGGGGATGATTTCCAGGTTCGCCGCCCGGTCCAGCACCGCGATGGCGTCCTCGTAGCGCGCCACATTCGGCGCCGCATACCACGTACCCGCACTGACGAGCATGTCCTTGTTGTCGGCGTCGTTGCTGGCGTCGGTGTCGGCCTCGTGCAGATCAACGATGCGCACGTAGAAATCGGCGGCGCGGGCGTAGTCACCATCTTCAATGGCCAGATTGGCAATATCCGTCAGCAGGCCCGTGTCGTCGCCATGGGCGGCCAGCAGATCATCGAAGATCTGCTTGGCTTCCACATTGCGGCCCAGCGCGGCCAAGACGTTGGCCTTGTTCAACTGCAGGTCATAGGCTTCAGGGTTCTGGTCCAGGACCTGGTCCAGCAGGGTCAACGCTTCCTTCAGCAGATCTTCCTTCTGGTCCTCGTAGCCCTCTTCCTGGGACATCTGCATCTTCATGCGGGCGATGCTCTTGATCGGCGTCAGCGAATCGGGCAGCGCGGCGTAGGCCAGGCGCATATGCCCCTCGGCCTGTTCGAAGTACTTCTCGTCACAATCCAGCTTCGCCTGGCGAATACGATTGGAGTAGTTGTACTCCAGGGAATTCTGGACTTCCTCGCCGAAATCCTTGGCGTTCAGTTCCAGGGTCCGCATATACGCTTCGTAGGCCAGTTCGTAGTTCTTGATGGCCTCGGCGAAATCGTCGGACTCCACCGCTTCCTCGGCCAGATGACTGTAGGCTTCACCCAGGTAGTAGAAGGCATCCGGCTCGTCGTCGCGATACTCGAAGCCTTCGTGGATCACCTTCACGGCCTTGTCGTAGTTCTGCTCGTTGATGTAGAGGATGGCGCTGGTGGTGTGGGCGGAACGGCATCCGGCAAACACGGTGACACCCGCGAGAACGAGCAGACCGGCCAACAGAAGAAATCGCACCTTGGACATGAAGTATCCCCCTCGGGAGTATTTGGGACATTTCGGAGCTACCGGCTGATCGGGCCGCAACCCGCTGAAACCGCGTGGAACCCGGACTGGGGTGGGGAAAACCGACACCGATGGTCAGGCAACAACCGGCGGTGTCGCAGGCAAATCAAATTCGCGGGGAAGGTTTTGCCTTCCAGCACTCGTAATAAGTAAGAAATCCGGCCCGAGGCTGTCAACCTGGATTATTGAGCGAAAACAGGCCGGACCGGCTCCCGGCGGGTCAGCGACCTCCGCCTCGGCGGCCACCACCGGCGCGTCCCGGCCCACGCCCCGGGCCATGTCCGGCCGCAATGGGCAGAAAATCCAGGTAGCGGAGTCGCTGATCCGGGTCCAAAACCTGCAGTTCGCCCACTACCGTCTCGGCGACCAGCGAGTCGACAACTGCTTGCCGGCGCCCCAGCTCGGCCATGGCCCGCCGGACGGCCACACGGTCGACCTTTTCGGCCGCCATCAGATCGCGCAACTGGGTGCGCGCCCGCAAGAGAGCCCGCCGGGGCGCCTGCAAACGCCGAAACGTGACGCCCTGCGCCTCCCGAAAATGGTCCAACTGCTCCGGACTCAGGTCCAGTTGCCGGGCCAGATGGTCCATGCGGCGGCCCATCACGCGCCGCCAGGCCGTGCTGTCACCGGGCGCCGGCCGTTCCCAGCGTGGCTTGCCGTCCGGCCCACCCCACCGTGCGTTGCCGATGGGCGGCGGGTTGCCCGGTCCCGAACGAACCAGACGCATACCGAGGCCCAGGTTCAACCCGAGAGAGATCAACAGCAGCAGCAGCCAGCCCTTCTTCATGATCCACTCTCCCCGTCGGCCGCCGCCAACCACATTTCGCTCAAGGAAGAGTCACTCTGCTCACTGAGCCAGAACGAGCTGCCCCAGGCCGGGTCATCGTCGGTCGCGACCATGATCTTGTCCGGGCCCGCGGACGGCAGCAAAACGGCCAGGGCCAGGCCTGCCGCCAAAGCCACGGTCGCCAGAGCCGCTTGTCCCCAGCGGTTGCGGACCGGTTCGATGTTGCCGGCGACGCCGAATGTCCGGGCCTGGATATCCGGCCAGGCGCTGCGAGAAGGCAACTCCGGCGGCACGGCCAAGCCGGCCAGTTGCTGCCACAAATCGCGGGCCCGCGCCTCCTCACGTGCGCACTGCGGACAGCCGGCCACATGCTCGGCGACAACTTGCGCCTCGGCCTGATCCAGTTCACCAGCCACCAGGGCGTCGATACGGTCACTCACGTGTTTCATTTCCGTTCACCTCTTCCACTGGCAGCCGCCGGCCCGAGCCGGGCCTTCAGCGTGGCCATCGCCCTTTGTATCAACGATTCCACACCCGGTACCGTCGTCTCCATCGCCGTCGCCACTTCCCGGTATTTCATGCCCTGAAACCGGTGCAGGACCAGAGCTTCCCGCTGCCTGGGCGGCAACTGCGCCACGGCTGACCGCAAGCCGGCCGCCGCCTGCGCCTGCTCCAGATGAGCCAAAGGGCCCGGATCGGCTGCAGGCACCTCGTGAGTCGTGCGATCCCAGGGCACCCAGCGCAGAATCTTGCGCCGGCGCAGCACGCTGCGCGCCTGGTTGCCGGCGATGCGAAAAAGCCAGCTCTTGAACAGGCCCTCCCGGCGATAGCGGCCCGCCTGGCGATAGACCTGCACGAAAGTGTCCTGCACCAGGTCCTCGGCCTCCTCGACCGAACCGAGCATGTGGATCAGGAAGGCCAGCACGTCCTTTTCCCAACGCAGGACAAGGAGGCGGAAAGCCTCCTCCTCGCCCTGCGCGGTCCGAGTCATCAGTGTGTCGTCGTCCATGCCGGATTTCAATCTTCATCCTGCCAGGCCTGAAACCGCTACCAACTGCCGTGGCCACCGGGGCCGCGCTGCCCGCGGGGACCTTGCGGACCGCCATGGGCACAATCGCCACGACGGTGTCCGCCCTGGCGACAGCCCGCGCCCTTGCCGTGCCATCCACCGCGGCCCTCGCCGAACATGAGCATCTTGTCGCGCTGCGCGGGCGTCAACAGTTTCCGCACCGCGAGGCGGTTCTCCATGCGGTTGGCCTGCATCTCGGTGCGCAGGTCACCCATCTTCCTGGTCAGTGCCAGAACCGTCTTCGTCGAGGGCTCATCCTTCAGCATCTCGCCCTGCTTCTCGTTGCGCAGGCGCATCATTTCCTTGCGCAGTTGCAGGTTCTCGGCGCGGCCGGCGTCGCGGATCTTTTCGATCGCCGCCACCTGATCTGCCGTCAGTTCCAGCCGTTCCGCCATCCGTTCAAGGCGCAGCTGAGGCCCGCCTTCGAAGTCACCGAAACGGCCGTTGCCCTGGCCGCCGAAGCCCTGTCCCGGGCCCTGGGCCAACGCGACCGTGGCCAGTCCGGCAATCAGCAGCACGACCAGCGTGCCGGTGATGGTCCTGGTGCGGGGAGTCTTGCGCGTGTTCATTCGTCAACCTCCAGTGTGGCGGCCGGGCCGCCGGTGTTTGGCGCAGCCATCATGCGGGCTGTTTGATCACCTAACGCAGGGGAGTGGCGGAACCAGCGGAGTTTTTTCGGGGAACGCGGTCATCATGCTGCTGGTCCGAGACCAGAGCCAGATTTCGCTGCAGGTCAAAACTGTCGGGACAGCGCTGCAGGCCCGCCGCGAAGACCGCGCGGGCTTCGGCCCGACGACCCGAGCGGGCCAGCAGCACGCCCACATCCACGTAGCCGTGCGGGTCATCCGGGTGGGCGTCCAGTAGGCGGCGGGCCAGCCTCAGCGCCTCGTCGGCCTGTCCCGAGCCGGCCAGCAATACCGAGACGTTGTGCAGAGTCGCCGCGTCCTCGGGACGGTCCCGGAGGATTTCCTGGCCGAGGCGCAACGCCTCCGTTGAGGGTCCGCGCTCCAGCTCACAGGCAAAGATGGCCTTCTTCAGCGGGATCTGATCCGGCACACTGGCCAGTCCCTCGCGCAAGACAGCCATCGCCGAGTCCGGACGATCCAACGCACCCAGCACGGCGCCCAGTCCCAGCCAACTCGCCACCGGCGTCGATTCCACGGCGAGTGACCTCCGGTAAAGGTCTTCAGCCCGCCGCAACGCGGCCGGCGAGCCGTCCGCCCGGCCGATATCCGACCAGCGCAGGGCCTCGTTGGCTTCCGCCAGGGCCGCCCAGCTCGTTCTCACCTCGTTCAGTCCCCACGGCACCACCAACACCATGGCGAGGATGGCCAGCAACCAGGCTCCCCGCCGACGGGCAAACAGCCGGACCGCCCCCACTCCGGCCAACACCGCCCAGAGCGGAGCCAGAACCAGACGATAGCGGGAAACGACGAAGAACAGGCTCTGCCCCAGCAGCAGCACCGCCAGCGCCGTCAGCAGCAGGACGACCACACGGCTGTCACGCCACGCCGATATTCCCGCCAGACCGAGCACCACCAGCAGAGCGTACGGTGTGATCAAACCGCGCAGCAAGGGCACGGCCCGGGTCCAACCGCCCAGGGGCATGAGCTGGTCGATCTCCCAGCCCTGCAGTTGCAGCCAGATCTTGCGCCCGACAAGTCTGATGGCCCGCAGGGGGTCGTGCCGGATCCCGGACCAGGCTTCTGCCGCCCACATCCGATCCGCCGCGGCCAATGACACTTCGGGCAAACCAAAGCGCCCGGCCAGGAACGAGCGGCCGGCCGGATCCTCACGCCAGTCTCCCGGGACGGCCGCGACATAGAAGCCGTTGGCCTCGGGACCATTGCCGATATACAGATTCACCCCGCCGTTGAGCGTCGGGCCCGTGATCCGCCCGGCCAGGCGGCTGTTGTGGAGCACGGGCCCAGCCAGAACCACCAGGACCCCGGCCAGCATCAGGCCTGAATTCCGCAGCCGGTCCGCAGCCCGGACGCGCCACAGGAAGCCCAGCATGACCGGCAGCAGCAACAGAGTCGTGCCGCGCAGCAAACCCGCCAGGCCCAGCACGACACCCAGTGCCGGTGGCCACCACCAGGCAGTCCCGCGGCTCCCGATGCGGATGGTCAGGTACAACGAGAAAACCAGGAAAAACACCAGAGAGGATTCCAACAGCACCGCCATGGCGTAGACGAGCGCCGGTCGGTACAACGCGAACAGAACAACCGGCAGCCACCTGGCCCACGCCTGCCGCCGACCGTGCCAATGGTCCGGCACCGCCTGCCCGGCCAGCAGGCGAATCAAGACCAGGGTGCCCAACCAGAACCCCAGCTGCAGCAGACGCAGTCCGCGCAATTCCGGACCTTCGAAGACGCGGTCGACAGGCACGCCACCGCCGGCCCCGGCCACGGCAACCAGCAGCGGATACAGGGGAGACATGAAGAATGGCTCGGCGGGCAGAAGGGACCCGCCGGAGATCTCGGCGGCGCGATCCAGGTAATACACTTCATCCAGAATCGGGACGCGGCCGAAGACCGACTTCTCGACCTGGCTCAGCAGCAGGGAGCCCAGTCCAATCGCGGCGAGTACCAGACCAAGCGCGAGCCAGCGAGACCCGGGAACCGAGAGGCGTCCCCGTCCACTGCCCCGGTCCGGACTCACACGCTGAACCGGATCTCCAGAATGTCACCATCCTGGACTTCGTACGCCTTGCCTTCCAGGCACACCAGGTTGGCCGCCTTGGCCGCGGCCATGTCGCCCGCGGAAATCAGGTCGTCATAGGCGGTAACCTCGGCCCGGATGAAACCCCGCTGCAAGTCCGAGTGGATGGCACCGGCGGCCACCGGCGCGGTCGCACCCTTGCGCACCGCCCAGGCCCGGCACTCGTCCGGTCCCACAGTGAAGAAGCTTTGCAGGTTCAACGCGCCGTATGAGGCGGTGATCATCCGGTTCAGCGCCCGTTCCGCGATGCCCAGGTCAGCCAGAAACTCGGCGGCGTCTTCCTCGTCCAGCTCGGCGATCTCCTCTTCGACGCTGGCACAGAGCGCCACCACTTCGGCGCCCATGGCCTGGGCGGCGGCGATCGCGTCACTGGGCCCCTCTTCACCTTCGGCGTGGTTCAGGACGGCGATCATGGGTTTGAGGGTCAGGAACGTGAAACCCGAAGCCATCTTGATCTCGTCCGGGTTCAACTCCAAGTCGCGCAGAGGCTTGTCGTTTTCCAGCTGTTCCCGAAAGCGCTGCATCATCGGCGGTTCCAGCGGGTTGGCTACCTTGCCCATGCGGGTCTTTTCCTTGGCCAGTTTCTCGAGTCGGTTTTCGACTATCTGCAGGTCGGCCAGGGCCAGTTCCAAAGCCATGGACTCCAACTCACCGACCGGATCAGGATCGCCGTAGCCACCGCCGAAGCAGCGCACGACCTGGGCCAGGGCATCGACCTTGCGCCCGTGGTCCAGGAAACGCGTGCCTTCGCGACCACCATCGGCCGCCATACCGCCCTGGAAACCGGGAATATCCACCCACTCGACGCTGGCATTGACCTGCCGCTTGGGCTTGAACATGGCCGTCAACCGGTCCAGCCGGGGATCCGGCACCTTGCCCACGGCCCGGTGGGGATCCACGCCGCCCACACCCGTTGGTTGTCCGGCGCCGGTGATAACGTTAAACAGAGTTGTCTTGCCGGTGAATTTGAAGCCGATGATGCCGATCTGCACTGTTTCCTCCCGGACCCGCGTTGCCGGCCCGTACGGCCGCCTGAGCTTGCGAGGGGCAATAGTCGCTCCGCCGGTGCCGCTTGTCCAGCGCAGCGTCGCTAGAATTGCGCGTCCGGCAGCCCCCGATCGTATTCCAGGGACCAGTCCGACCAGGGCCCACGTCGGCCTTCGGCATCCACACCGCGGACCCGTACCTCGTGTTTAACCAGCCACTCGCTGACGGCAACCACATACCGATTCGTCTCAGTTGTCGCCTGCGTGATCTCGTCACTCTCGGCGCCGTGTTTGCGGATTTCCACTTCGTAGAAAACGACTGGAGTACCGACCGTGGGCGCATCCCAGGTGAAGATCAAATCCTCCGGATCGGTGAGCTGACTCTTGTCATTGCGGACCACCTGAGTCAACACGACCCCTACGAGCGCCACGCTGACAACCGCCGCCGTCAAGAATCCTACTTTTTTCGCACCCATCATGGCCTGCACACCTTCGCTTCCGGGCACCTTAATGTCATGTCTAGGGTTCAGGGAATACACCGTTTGCACATATGCACCTAACGGGTCTTCCGCACCACCAAACCGGGCTTGTTGAAATCAAAAATCGGCTCCAAATAGCCAGATACCGTCAAAATAACAGATTTTACGGTTTGCCACAACCCCGATCGGGACTGCATATTGCTTTGGCGGGACAGGGCTGTCCCTTTTAGCGAGTGGAGTCCCTCATTACCGCTCCCCTCGCTGGTTTCCAAGGAGGAACGCGAAAGATGACCGGCAAGAACCTGACCGCAAGCGTCCTACTTCTGGCCGTTGCGGTTGTTCTGGTATCACCGACCAGTCTTCAGGCTGCTACCCTCGCCGTCCCTGCGAATTACCCGACCATCGCCGCGGCCTTTGACGCCGCACGCAGTGGTGACCGCATAGAACTGGCCCCGGGAGTCTACCGCGAGAACCATCTGGTTCTGCCCAATGGCGTGACCCTGGCCGGCGTCATCGGTGATCCGGCCGCCGTGACCATCGACGGCCAGGGACAGGGCCGGATCCTGCTGGCCGAAGGCCTCGACCAGACGACCCTGATCACCAACATCCGCTTCATCAACGGCCGCGCGGCCGGCCACACGAGCTACGATCGCAGTGGCGGCGCCATTTTCTGCAGCAACAGCAACCTGCGCATTAGCATCTGTATTTTCGAGAACAACGCCAGCGACGGACAGGGCGGCGCCATTCGCTGCAACAAGTCCTCACCCCTGATCACCGGCTGTCTCTTCGTCGGCAACGACGCCGGCAGTGGCGGCGGCGGCGCCATTGACTGCAGCTTCTTTTCGTCACCACTGATCAAGGGCTGTGAGTTCCGCGACAACACCGCCGCCTGGGGCGGCGCCCTGAGCTGCCGCGGCTATTCCTCTCCTTCGGTCTCCACCAGCTTGTTCAAGGGCAACTCCGCCGTGGGCGCCAAGGGATACGGCGGCGGCGTCTTTGCTGATTTCGGTTCCACTCCGGTGTTCAGGCTCTCCACATTCGTGGAAAATGCGGCACGGTACGGTGGTGCTTTCGCCTGCCTGAGCGGATCGGAAACCAATCTTGAAAACTGTACAGTAGTGGCTAATTCAGCCCAGATTCTGGGCGGCGGCCTGTTCAGCTATGAAGCGGCGCCCCGGGTCACCAGCTCGATCTTCACCATGCAGGACGGCACCGGCATCAGCGCCGAGGGCGGACTCGTGCCGCAGATAAGCTGCAGTGATATCTTCGGCAACTCTCGCGGCGACTGGGTTGGCGACATTGCCTACCAGTTGGCGGCCGGCGACAACCTTTCGGTCGACCCGCTCTTCTGCACCTCCGACGATGGCAGCAACGAAAGCTTCGCCCTGGAAGACAACAGCCCCTGCGGCAGCCCTGAGCTGACCTGCGGCTACATGGGCGCCTGGCCCGTGGGCTGCAACGTGGTCGGCACTTCGATCCTGACCTTCGACGCGCAGTGGCGGGACCAGGACGCCGAGTTGACCTGGCAGACGCAGACCCAGGGAGGTGCCATTCCGCACTTTCGTCTGGTCGGCAGCAGCAGTACCGCGCCTGACGAGGAATGGGATGTGCCGATCGAGGATCTCGGCGGCGGCTACTACATCGCCCAGGATGATGCCAGCAGCGTCAGCGACGGCGCCACCTACACCTACCGGCTCTTCATGGCCCTCGCCGATGATTCCTGGGTACTGGTCAAGGAACTCACCCTCTCCTCGGTACCGGAGTTCCCCGGCATCCATGACCTGAGTGCCTGGCCCAACCCCTTCAACCCCATGACAACCATCAGCTTCCGGTTGGGCAAGGCGCAACGCACGCGCATTTCGATCTTCAGCCCCGATGGCCGCCGAGTGGCTGTTCTGGCCGACCGCGAACTCAACGCGGGACCGCATACCCAGACCTGGGACGGGCGCAACAGCAACGGCGGCGCCGTCAGCTCAGGTACCTATATCGTCCTGGTCGAGGGCGCCATCGAGCGCCGGTCCCAGAAAATCACCTTGCTCAAGTAGTTTGACGCCGGGCCACGATCCCGGCCGCCGGTCGGCGGTCCGGATCGTGGCCGGTCTCGTGAGCGAGGGTCTGCCAAGGCCCCCTGGGAAAACTCCGCAGCAATTCTCCCGGCAGCAAGCGATACCGGGCTCGCGGGTGCCCGTCATAACCGGGTGCGGCCCGGAAGGTCCGGACCAGGGCCACGCCGCCCGGCTGCACCAGGTTCTTCAGCCGGGCGATCAGGTCGCGCTGCAGATAGCGAAAGTTGAGCACGATGGACCAGGGGCCGGACGGCACGGCGGCGGCGTCACGCAGGTCCGCCCGCAGGAAGGAGACCTGAATCCGGCGTTGGGCGGCCAGCCGCCGGCCCAGCACCAGCGCCTCTGCCTGCCAATCGACGCCTGTGACCTGGTACCCCCGCTCAGCCAACCACACGGCCGCCCGGCCGCTGCCGCAGGCCAGATCCAGCACAGGTCCGGCGACCGGTGGCGGCAGCAGCTCCTCGTGCCGGACCAGCCAGGGTGGCGGCTGCCACAGGTGAGCCCGCGAGTCGCCGCGGACCGACAGGTCTGCGCCGTGTATCTGCCGGGCCGTCACGGGCGCCCGCCCGCGCCGCTGCAGGTGGTCCGCCAGAGCCCGGGCCAGATCGGTGTCAGCACCGAGAATCAACAGGGGCACTTCGCGCGGCGGCAGGAAGATAGACGGCACGCAGTCCGCAAAATGCTGATCAGGGTCCACCCCGGGCGGTGGTGCCCCGACCGGCAGCGAGACGGCTCCCGGCCGATGCCCCGCCACAAAATCTGCGGCTGGACGAATGTCCAGAACCGCCGGGCCGCCGTTTCCCCGCGACGGGCAAGCCAAATTCTTCGGTGAATCCACTGGCCCTCTTTTCCTGGTGCCTTATTATGTCTTCCAGCTTTATGATGCACTTCGGTGGCCGAAGTAATTCGGCAATGAAAGCCCGCGCATCATCCCATCGGCTGCCTGCGGTGCCAAGCGCATTCGCGCACCACCTGCAGACATCCGGCCCGTCGCCAACGTGGAGAGTCTCATGCCAGCGATCCAGAAATTTGTGGTCACCCCGAACCTGCCCGAACCCCTCCAGCCCCTGCTCGACATTGCGCGCAACGTCTGGTGGTCCTGGAATGTGGAGGCCATCAACCTGTTGCGGCGCGTCGATCCGGACCTCTGGGATCAGCACGAGGGCAACCCCGTGGCCGTGCTGGGCTCCCTTTCCACCGAGCGGGTGGCCGTCCTGCTGAAAGACACGGCCTTTCTGGCTCACCTGGAACGTGTGCGGGGTGACCTGGACCGCTACCTGAGCCGGCCGACCTGGTTCCAGAACGAACACGACAATATCAGTGGGGGCCGGGTGGGCTATTTCTCCCTGGAATTCGGGCTGCATGAATCCCTGCCGTTGTATTCCGGCGGCCTGGGTATCCTGGCCGGCGACCACCTGAAGTCGGCCACCGACCTGGGCCTGCCGCTGGTCGGCGTGGGCCTGGCCTACCAGGAAGGCTACTTCCGCCAGTACCTGAACCACGACGGCTGGCAAATGGAAGGGTACACGGCCAACGATTTCTACAACATGTCCATGAACCTGGAACTCGATGCGGAAGGCAACCCGCTGACGATCGAAGTCCACTACCCGGGCCGGACGGTCGCAGCGCGCATCTGGCGGGTGCAGGTCGGGCGCAACCCCCTGCTGCTGCTGGACACCAACCTGCCGGTCAACCTGCCGGAGGACCGCGAGCTGACCGCGCGACTCTACGGCGGCTCCGAGGACATGCGGATCCGGCAGGAGATCCTGCTGGGCATCGGCGGCCTGCGCGCCCTGATCACCCTGGGCCTCGAGCCGACGGTCTGCCACCTGAACGAAGGACACTCGGCCTTCCTGGGGCTGGAGCGCATCAACCTGCTGATGAAGAACCAGGGGCTGGATTTCGACACGGCCTTCGAGGTCGTGCGGGCCAGCAACGTATTCACCACCCACACCCCGGTGCCGGCGGGCAACGACCAGTTCCAACCGGATCTGGTGCGCCGTTACCTGACCAGAAAAGCCGACGAATTGGGTATCGGCATCGAGCGTCTGCTGGCCTTCGGCCGCCAGAACCCCGGCGACGACCGGGAGCTGTTCAACATGACGGTGCTGGCGCTGCGCCTCAGCCGCTCGGTCAATGGGGTCAGCGAGCTGCACGGGCACGTGTCCCGGGGCATGTGGCAGGCCGTGTGGCCGGGCGCGCCCCTGGAAGAGGTGCCCATCAGCTACGTCACCAATGGCATCCACACCCGCAGCTGGCTGTGCACCGAGATCGCCCGTCTTTACGACCGTTACCTGGGCCCCCGCTGGTTCGAGGATCCGACCAACAAGACGATCTGGGATCGCGTCGACACGATTCCTGACGCTGAACTGTGGCGTGGGCACGAGCGGATGCGCGAGCGGCTGGTCGGCTTCGTGCGCGGGCGCCTGCGGCGGCAGTTGCGCAAGCGGGGCGCCAACCGGACCTGGATCAAGCAGGCCGGCGAAGTGCTCGACCCCGAGGCGTTGACGATCGGTTTCGCGCGCCGTTTCGCGACCTACAAGCGGGCGGCCCTGATCCTGAGCGATCCGGACCGGCTGGACCGGATCCTGAACGATCCCGAACGCCCGGTGCAGCTGATCTTCGCCGGCAAGGCGCACCCCAAGGACCATCACGGCAAGGAGCTCATCCGGCAACTGGTCAATCTGGCCCAGGAAGACCGCTTCAGCAACCGGATCGTCTTCATCGAGGACTACAACATCGAGGTCGGACGCTACCTGGTGCAGGGCGTGGACGTGTGGCTGAACAACCCGCGCCGGCCCCTGGAAGCCAGTGGCACCAGCGGCATGAAGGTGCCACCCAACGGCGGCGTGAATCTGAGCATCCTGGACGGCTGGTGGTGTGAGGGCTACCAGCAGGACAACGGCTGGGCCATCGGCGCCGGCGAGGACTACGAAGACCACGCCGAAAGCCAGGCCTATCAGGACGATGTCGAGTCCACGGCCCTGTACGACCTGCTGGAGAACTAGATCGTGCCGACGTTCTACGAGCGCGGCGTCGACGACGTGCCGCGCGAATGGACCCGCATCATGAAGCGGTCCATGCGCACGGTGAACGCCGAGTTCAACACCAACCGCATGGTCGAGGAATACACCGAGCGGTTCTACATTCCAGCCGTGGAAAACGCGGCCCGGCTTGGCGCCGAAGGCTACGCGAAGGCCCGGGAGCTGGCCGACTGGCGGCGGCGCGTGCACGAGGGCTGGCGTGGATTGGCCATCACCCAGGTGGTCGCGCCGCCGGTGACGGCCCACCCCATGGGCACGAGTTTGCCCGTGTCCGCGACCGTGGCCCTGGGTACGATTCCCGTGGACGAGGTCCTGGTCGAGGTCTACCACTGCCTGCTGGATTCCGATGGGCAGATCACCGACGGCGAGGCGGCGACCCTGTTTGCCGGCCAGGACAATGGCGACGGCACGGTGACCTTCACCGGCGAGATCGCCTGCCGGCGCGCCGGTCAGCGCGGTTTCACCGTCCGGGTCGTGCCCCGCAAGAACGGCTACCCGCTGGATCGTTTCGAGACCGGCCTGATCACCTGGTGGGAAGACCCGCGCGCGGGGACAACCGCCAGTGGCCCCCAGACCGGCGATCCGGCCCTGAACCGGGCCTGAGCGCCTCGACCAGAACCCTTGCCGGCAGTGCCCGGGCTCACGCGAGTCCGGGCACTATTCCTTTCAATTCAGACACATAGCGGTTGAACTCGCGTTTCCCGCGGGCCGAGATCCGCACCATTGTGCGCGGTTTGCGGCCGACGAACGCCCGATTGAGCTGCACCAGTCCCGCCGCCTCCAGCTTGGCCAGATTGACTGACAACGAGCCGTCGCTGAAGCCGAGTTCATCGCGCAATACGGTGAAGGGATAAGAGCGGGGCCGGCGCAGCAGGAAGGACAGGATCAGCAGTCTGGCCCGGCCGTGGATCAGTGGTGAAAGCGGGACCTGTCCGCCACCGCCGGCGGCGGACGCGTCGGAGCCCGCGAAGTTCTTCGGTGCCACGCCGGTCGGCCTCCTTGCCGGGCGTCATCACCTGCGCCGGGCGGGGCCATCGCATCCGTGCGATTCCAGCCCGCCGCGGCACTTTCGCAAGTTGTCATAACAGGGGCCGGCGCTGTGTCACTTGGTGTCGTCGCACTGCCGGCCCCTGGGTCTCAGGAATGGCCGCCCTGCCAATTCCTGAAGCGGGTCCATCCGGATGGTTTCGGCGTGTGCCCGCCAGACCCGCTTCCTCAAATCCATTTGAGTGAAGCTGTCTGACGAGGGGGCGGCTGGCACCCAGGACCAGTTCGTCCGCCCCCCACTGCCGCTGGAGATCCTTCTCCTGTCCCTCGCGGGAATCCCTGACCAGTGGTCAATGCTCCGTCGGGATCCGGCAAACCATCTCGTTGGACCAAACCCGGATTCATTTGTCGCCCTCGGGCCCAGTCCCCTCGTGCGAGCATGCCGTTCCGGATCAATTTGGCGCTGATCCCCCGCTCCGGAGATCCTTATCCCAAGCGGGCTGATTCGACCAGGCGCTATACTTTAATATCCAAAGTTCTTTGGTTTGTAAAGCTAAAAAACGCAGAACCGTGGATTATTTTCGCGGCCGTCCGTAAAAACCCCCGGAATGGCGAAAATCGGCGGCCAATAGCCGATTCTATGCTGGACTTGGTTGGCGGTCAGGTTATCTTGGTCGGGCTTTTCACACGTCAAAGCGGGTCGCCGCGGCGCTCGCAGATCCACTGGAGGAGGTTGCCATGAAGGCCGAAAAACTCATCAGCATCGAGGACCAGTACGGGGCCAACAATTATCACCCCCTGGACATCGTGATCAAGAAGGCCGAAGGCGTCTGGGTCGAGGACGTCGCCGGCAACAAATTCATGGATTTCCTGGCCGCGTACAGCGCCGTCAACCAGGGCCACTGCCACCCCCGGCTGCTCAAGGCGCTGCGGCGCCAGGCCGCCAAGGTCACCCTGACCAGCCGCGCCTTCCGCAACGACCAACTGCCCTTCTTCTGCCAGGAGATCTGCGAGCTGACCGGCTACGACCGGGTGCTGCCCATGAACTCGGGCGCCGAAGCGGTCGAGACGGCGATCAAGGCCGCCCGCAAGTGGGGCGAGAAAATCAAGGGTATCAAGAAGAACAAGGCGGAGATCATCGTCTGCGCCGACAATTTCCACGGCCGCACGACGACCATCGTCGGCTTCTCGACCGAGGAGCAGTACAAGGACGGCTTCGGCCCGTTCACGCCCGGCTTCAAGATCATCCCCTTCGGCGACGCCAAGGCGCTCGAAGCTGCGATCACAAAGAACACGGCTGCCTTCATGGTCGAGCCGGTGCAGGGCGAGGCCGGCATCAACGTGCCGCCCAAGAGTTTCCTGAAGAAGGCCGCCGCTCTCTGCAAGAAGCACAACGTCCTGTTCATCGCCGACGAGATCCAGAGCGGCCTGGGCCGTACAGGCAAGCTGTTCGCCTTCGAGCACGCGGGCGTCAAGCCGGACGGCGTGATTGTCGGCAAGGCCCTCAGCGGCGGCTTCTACCCGGTATCGGCTTTCCTGGCCAACGACGAAGTCATGGACGTGTTCAAGCCCGGCGACCACGGCTCCACCTTCGGCGGCAACCCGCTGGGCATGGCCGTGGCCCGCGAAGCGATGAAGGTCCTGGTCGAGGAGAAACTGATCGAGAACAGCGCCAAGCTGGGCCCGTGGTTCATGGGTGAGCTGCAGAAGATGAAGTACAAGAGCATCAAGAAGGTGCGCGGCCAGGGGCTGTTCATCGGCCTGGTGCTGAATCGTCCGGCCCGGCCCTATTGTGAGGCCCTGATGGCTGAAGGCATGCTGTGCAAGGAGACGCACGAAAACGTGATTCGCTTCGCGCCGCCGCTGGTGATCAGCAGGAAAGAGCTGAACCTGGCGCTGCGCAAAGTGAACAAGGTGTTCACGCAGCTGGGCTGATCAGACGAAAACGTGCGACCGACCAGGCCCGATGCCGGCTGGTGTCGGGCCTTTCTGTGCGGCAAGCGGCTGAACCAGGGACAAACACCAGCGCCGGTACAAACCCGGCGGCTACTCGCTACTTCCCACGCAGCACCAAGGCCGGCAGACCAACGATGGTGTAGGCGGCATACTGAATGGTCCGCCCCAGAATCCCGGTTGCCGCACCCAGGCTGCAACCAGCGGCTCCGTAGAGATAACTGAAAGCACCTTCCGCCAGACCGAGCCCTCCCGGCGTGACCGGTATGGCGTTAGCCACCATGGCCAGCGGATTCAACAGAAGCTGCTGAAGCAGAGAAAGGTCGAGTCCACCGAGCAGTTCACCACCGATCAGAAATGTGGCGCACACCAGGAAATGGTTGGCCAGGGCAAGGCCGACACACCCCAGAATCAGCCGCGGACGCCGGGCGAACAGATCACCAACAGCGATCAATTGTCGTAGACGACGGGGCAGTGACCGGCCCTGTAGAACCGGGATGGCCCGGGCAACCACACCCCTGCCGACCAATAAGCCCACGGCACCAATTGTTGCCAGAACACCAGTTGGAGCCAACCAGAGAACCGGCGACCAGAAAGGCAGACTATCGGTAAGCCAGGCTAGAACCGTGACTAGCGCGCCGAACAGAAGCAGTGAGAACAGTCCGATGGTCCGGTCGCACACAATCGCAAGGGTGGCAAAAACGCGTTGGGAAGCCGCCTCCCCCCGGCAAAGATATATGATCTTCACCAGATCGCCGCCAACCGCACCGGGCAGAATGGCTGCCGAAAACAGTCCAATCGAAGTCAGCGAATACGCTCGCCCGAGTGGCAGATCAATTCCACCGCAGCCCACAAGCAGCCGCAGGCGCCAGGCCAAGAGCAGTATCCCGGACAGAACCGCGCCTACACCAAGCACGACCAACCCCACCGCGCGCTGAGACCACTGGATATTCAACAAATATGTCTGATCCAGCCTGCCCGAAGAAATGAGCCAATACATCAGAGCCGGAGCCAGTGTGATCTTGACCAGCAAAAGCAAGATATCCCGCCCAGAACGATTGGGTCGGGATTCAGTTATCCCGGCAGGGTCAGTCTGATTTGCCGATTGTTGCATCGTTGGATCCCATTCATGGCGGGCTGCGAAAAGAAACTCGGCCACCACATTTACACTTTGTTTTCCGCCCAGGACAAACCCACCACTTAAGGTCAATCAGACTCTTGCAAGGTCACCAACCTGTCCCGCAGAAAGTCGAAGACCCAAATCAGCGACGGGATGAGAATAAACGGCATCATCGCCTGGTGGTATCGCCCCTGAACCTCGGTGAATAGGTATATCGTCGCGAATCCGGCCAGCGGAACCGCCCACCAAAGAATGGCGATTCGCGGGACAAACACCCGGTAAGCCATCAGCACAACAAAGACACCAATCAGAAGGACATACGTCCCGTCCAGACACGAGTGGATCACCGACTGGGCCATTGCCTCAATCCGGGCCCTGGCCGGCGATTCCTTGATCGTCCAACCAAAGGAATAGTAGTTGTCACGCCAAAGGTTGGAGACCTTATCAGTCAGAGCGAATTTCATGAAACCCGCCACGTCCTGACGAATTCGCCCCAGAGCCACGGTCCGGGCCACACGCGAAGCTTCGTCGTCGGAACGTTTGTTTGGGCAGACAAACCCCGCCAACGCCAAGTCGTCCTGATTAAATTTTCCCCCGCTGGCTCGATTCGTGCCGGACATGAAGACATATGAACTGAACTCGTTGGGCGAAACCCGAAACCCTCGACCACTGACCTGGGAAATCCCGCCGTAGAGTCCAACCACCATGGCGCAGGACACGACAACCAGCCCCAACTCCCTGAAGCCCAATCGCCCTGGCAGCGACCCGGGCTGTCGCGACAGACCCGCCCCGCGGGAAGACAGGCCTAAAGCGGCGAAGATCACAAGGCTGGCCAGGTAGACAATCGCCTGACCTCGGGTGAGAAAGAGCGCACCGACCAGTCCACCAAGCAGAAGCATGCCTCGACGGTGTCCAGTCCGGATCAGCTGAACCAGCGACAGGACCATGCAGGATGAGAGTAAGAAAAAGACAGCATCAGAACTGATCACCGGCGAAAACAGGATGGTAGCCGGATAGAAAACCAGCCCGGCCAAGATAAACCTGGCCTTGAGCCTCGAACTCAAAAAGAGCAACGATGCCCGGTAGAAAACAGCGGCCCCCGCAGTCCAGGCCAACGACGAAGCCAGATAATTTGTCAGATAGGACGAACCGAAAAGGAAATGGAAAAACCCGTAGTAGATTACCGACGGCGGCGACTTTGTGTTCATGAGACAGGAATAATCGCCAAGTCGAAACTGTTCGGCGTAAGCTTGAAAAGCCGCGAAGTCACTGATTGGCACACTCTCGCTGAATACGCCCCAGGACAGCGAAACACCAAAGCCCAGCATGAGGATCATCACCGCGCTCACCCGCAGACTCAGCATCAAACACGCAACGACCCACAACGAACCAATGATGATTTCCCTGACTGTAATGAAACCGGTCTGCGCCATCACATTGGCGAAGTAGGCGAACCCAAGAAAGGCAAGCAGCCTGGCCAACGGTGTGACGACGCGAGAATGTCTTAAATCGTCTTGCATAGACTACTGTTCTCCGTTGCTGATTGCGCCGTGATTGCATGTACACTATCTCTCTACCCGCAATGCGTCCAACCTCAATATTGCCTTGGCGCGGGTCAGCCGGGCTGCCAATAGATCAGGCCCCGTTTTCAGACGGCCCGAATGGGGCAGACACCTAGAATCGGAGGTTCCGCCCCGATTCCGGGTGAGCAAAGGCCAACACGCCCGCGTGCAGTTGCATCTGCCCTGGTTCGGTCCCGGTGCCGTACAGACGGTCGCCGACAATAGGACAACCGAGCCCCAGTTCGTGAGCCGCGTGAAGACGCAGTTGGTGGGTACGACCAGTCAGTGGCCTGAATTCAACCAACGTGCGGCCATCCCGGACACTCAGTTTCCGCCATCGTGTCCGACCGATCTTGCCCCGCAGTGGGTCATGGATCTGGTGCGGCCGGTTGTCGGGATCCAGTCGGAAAGCCAGCTCGATTTCACCCGCATCACCATCAACAAGGCCAGCCAGAACCGCAAAATAGATCTTCTCGACCTGGCGCTCCGCGAACTGACGGGAGAGATGGCGCTGACTGTGTTCGGTCAGCCCCAAGACAAGCAGCCCCGAGGTGTCCATGTCCAACCGATGGACGGTGGGGTGGGCGATACAATCGGGATGAACGGCCTTGAGCCGGCTGACGACACAGTCCTGATTGTCCGGACCGCGCCCCGGCACAGACAACAGGCCGCTCGGCTTGTTGACGACCGCAATGGACTGGTCACGATAGACAAATTCCAAGTGGTTCATTTCCCGACTCCGCAAAGCATGAAACCGAGCAGCGGGCCGCATTTATCCGCGCAACTGCCATAAAAACGACCATGCTCACGGGAACCGGACCGATTGGGCCGCCCCCAGTAGAATTCGGCAAGACCGAGTGGACGCAAGCCGAGGCGCAACGCCTCATTCAACAACTTCGGTGCGCAGCAATCCCCCGCACCGGCCGGAATGCCGCGGGCATGGGCAAAAAAGGCGGACAGTGGCCTCGTTTCACCGTTGAAGCTGCGCACTTCGTACAGGGCATGAAGATCCTTCATCAACAATTGCGAGAGTCGCTTCCGTTCCTGCCGGAGTTGCCGCGTGGTCTCGGCATCCGGTGTCCGGTCCGATATCCGACGATCGAGCAGCTTCAACCGGTGGTCGCCCGGGATCATGATTCGATCGTGCGCAGCCACCGAAAACAGCGGTGGCACCCAGCCAGGCACTTCCCACACGCCGTTGTACTGACCCGAAAACGCGCGCAGCACCACCCGGCCGCCGGCGGCATCCTCGCCCACCAGCACCCCAAACATCTGGCCACGGGCCTCGCCGAAAAGGTAGTCCGTGCTGAAGCGGGGGTCTGCAGCTTCGGCCCCGACATCGATGCGTCCCCGGTCGTCCAGTTCCCGCATCAGAAGAAGCGCCTGCTCACGGGCCACACCCGCGGCCAATCGATGTTCCGCGCGGCAGCGCTCGCACCTGCCGCCCACGATTGGGTCAGTCTGGTGGCGCTTGATCTGACTGGCCACAGCCTGACCCCAAAGGCGGTACAAACCAGGGCCCGGGTGAAAGCCGTCGCGGGCCATCAGGGCCGGATCGTGGCTGAAATCAGTCGCCAGACGGACGCAGTCGGCATGGCTGTCCGCCCAGGCCGCGAGGGCCGCGTCGAAATCCCGGGCCCGGGCGCCAAGGTACCAGCGCAGCGGCTGGGGCAAGGCCGGAAACAGATGCATCGGCGGCAGGCCGGAAAACAGGATGCGGGGCTGCTGAAACTTCTCACGCAGCAGGTCCCGCAGCCCGGACAACCCCTGGCGCCAGACATCCAGCGTGGTTCGCGCCACGACGTCGTTGACCCCCAGCGAGACGACCACCCAATCCCAGGGTTCGGCATCCAGGCGCCGCAGACGCCGCACCGTCTGGGCCAGGGTGGCCCCCGAGCGGGCCATCAACTGCCAGTGGACCTTGTATTGGCCGGCCAGCTCGGCGACCATCCGGCCGGACAAGGCTTCCGTCTGGGTGGCGGCCCCGACGCCGGCTCCGGCCGAGTCACCGATGATCAGGACACGCAGGGGCGGCCCCTCGCCGGCCACGCCCTGCCGTTCCCCGTCGGGTTCAGGCAGCAGGGCAACCCGTTGGCGGACCTGCCGTCCCTGGCGGAGCAGGAGCGGACCAAGCAGTATGGTCGATAGTTCATGTCGCATGGATCGGGCCCCTGGATAGCTGATGTTCATCGTAAGTGGGGAAATCTAGGGGAAAGGTCCTTCTTTGTCCCGCCCAATTGTGCTACTGTCGCTGACTCGACATCCCCCCGCTCTTCCCAACAAGGAGCCTACATGCAAAAGCGTGCCCCCTGGGCCGTGCCGGGACTGCTCGTCCTGCTCTGCCTGATGTCCTGCGCCCCGGCAGCCACAACGTCTTCTGTCATGACGGCGGCCTCCGCCCCGGCGGTCAAGTCAGATGCGCCGCAGACCGAGGCCATCGCGCCCGGCCCGCCGGTACTGCCGCCCCAGACACC
>JAJRWA010000258.1 GCA_024277025.1 Candidatus Krumholzibacteriota bacterium
CAGAACATCAAGACCAGGGTCGCGCACCGGATCACGCCCGGTAGCGCCCACCGGGACAAGCGAAACAACCTGTGGGTGATCAACTTGCTGGATCTGTTGATCCGGCATAACAACAAGAACCACACGCGGGAGACGCTGGCCTGGTCGAAGCGTCGGCAGGGCAGTGCGCACCGGTTGGCGATCCTGCTGGTGTGGCGGAACTACATGAACGGGCGGCGGGAGAAGGTTCGCAGCAGCCCGACGCCGGCGATGGTGAAAGGTTTATTGGACCACCGCCTGACCCGGACGGAGTTGTTGAAGGAGCGGATATTCCGGACCCGTTGTGAATTGCCACCGCGTTGGGCTGAGTACTATGACCAGCGGGTGGAGACGCGGGCTATCGAGAGGAATCGGACTCATGATTTGAAGTTGGCATATTGAGAAGATCCCCGAGTCGGGTGATACCGGCTCGGGAAGAAGAGGGGACACAATTTCGGAGGCACAACCAAGCCTTTCAGGGAATTTTGTGTTTATATCCGTCCAAATGGATCCAGTTGGACTATTATGAGATAAGATGCCGACAAACAGGGAGAATGAATCCTATGAAGCATTCAGTTGTTGCCGGACTAATACTTGTTCTCTCGCTGGCGGTGGAATCGATTGCCGAGACGGTGCTGTGGGAAACCAACACGGGCGACTCACTGACCCGGATCGAATGGGTTCCCGTGGCGGGGGAATCCTACGACCATGTCCTGGTTCATATGGGCGGGATATTGGACAGCAACCAGGTTGTCAACCTGCTTCGGGCGGGACCGGGCGAGGATGGAACACCAGACCTCGTTTTCGCGGATCCCGTACCGACCGGGTCCGAAGCCCGGGCCTTCGGCTTCGATGTGACCACGGTTGGTGATGTGAATGGTGACGGATATGCGGACTTCGTCATCAACGCGCCGATGTTCTTCGGCAACGGGCCGCTTGGCGGATTCTATCTCTACCACGGCGGTCCCGGTGCCGATACTGTTCCTGATCTGACCGTCCTGGCGGCTCCCGATTCCTTGTCCTATGTCGGTTTTGGCTGTGTCGGAGGCGGAGATTTCAACGGGGACGGGTTTGCCGACTTTGCCGTATCAGCCCGTTCCGGAACCGATGGACTCGTGTCGACCCACCTGTATTTCGGCGGGCCGTCCCTGAGTGAGGTCCCGGATCTCGTCATCCCGGACGTATGGGTCCGGGAACGGCCATACGAATGGTTCAGCGTGTTGGCGGGCGATTTCAATGCGGATGGCTATGCCGATCTCGTGGGTGAATACCATCAGGAGGGCAACCTCGGGCTGGCGATCCTTCTTGGCGGTGAAAATCCGGATGCCGTGGTGGATGCCGTCGCCCATCCCGCGACCTTCACCGAGTCGGTGAGCGCCGGGGACCTCGACGGGGACGGGATCGACGACCTGATTGTATCGGTGCCCGGCAGCATCCTGGTCCACTACGGAGGTGCGGGTTTCCCGGAGCAGGCGGTAACAGCTTTCACGGCTGACCCGTTGCGCTTCAGCCTTTCGCAACAGGCTCGGACCCAGGTTATGAGAACCGACCCGGCCGAAACCCATGCGGATCTGTTCACCGGCGCCAATCCTTCGTCGCATCTCATTGCTTTTGACGGTGCGTCAGCCCCGACTTTGACGCCACAGTATATGCATCTGGACCTGGCCTATGGCATCGCCGGTTCACTCGCCCGCAGTTTCGTACGGGCGGCCGGAGTCGGACCGGATGGAACGGACGGGCTCCTGGTGCAGCACAACCTGACCGACATCCGGCTCATTGTTGATCTCCAACTCGACCACAACAACAACGGGATACCCGATGCGCAGGAGGTTGCCGCAGGCACCCTGGCGGATTGTGACGGCAACGGACTCGCCGATGGCGCGGAACTCGAATACTGGCCTCAACTCGATTGCGGTACGGATGGGACCATCGACATCTGCCAGTTGCAGGACGAGGATTGTGACGGCGACGGCTATACCGATTCCTGTGAGATCAGGACTCAGGGCAAGCCCGACTGCAATCTGGACGGGATTCCGGACGAATGTCTCGCGTTGGTTCCGGGGTATGACGTCGACGGCAATTCGGTCCTGGACATTTGCGAACTGAACGGCAGGCTCAGGGAGGATTGCGACGGGAATGACCGGTCGGACGTTTGGGATATCATCTACAGCCCCGTTCTGGACTGTGACCGCGACGGATTCCTCGATTCCTGTGCCGCGGGCAGTGGTGGCCCACCCTGCGGACCGATCCCCTACCTTGCAATCTTCTTTGACGAGGGGTTGACCCAGACCTCGCTGGATCCGGCTGCCCTGCCTCAGGCCGGTTTCCTGTACGTGGCGGTGAAGGATCTGCCGCCAGGCGAGGTGACGGGGGTGGACCTGTTCTCGTTCTCACTGACCTGGCCAGCCGAACTCACGATCCTGGCGACCCAGATCGCCCACGAAGGGCTTTCCGGGGATTTGGCGCCCGGGCCCGAGGATGTTTATTTCTGGACCAACGAGCCGTTCACGGCGCAGCCGGACGGAACCCTGCTGCTGGCCCGGATACCCTACATCAGGAACGCTACTCCCGTTGCCGGAACGGGGGTCCGGGCTCTTGGCTCCCCGTCGAGTGATGTTTCACAGGCCCGTCCCGTCTGGCACGATGTCGTCAATGGTGACCACCGGGTCATCGATACGCAACCGGCCCTGTTCGGTGACGGGCTCGTCGATTGCAATCACAATGGTCAGAGCGATGCCGAAGACATCGCCCTGCTCTGGTCTGCGGACGCGGATGGCGACGGGATCCCGGACGAGTGCCAACTGTCGAGCGTCCCGGCCGTGGCCTCGATCGAACTCAACGTCTGGCCCAACCCCTTCAATCCGCGGACGACCGTCACCTACCGGCTGCCGGAGGCCGGAGCATTTCGCCTCACCGTCTACGATCTCACCGGCCGCCGCGTCGTGACGCTGCTGGATGACAACTCGACCGCAGCAGCGGGTTCGGTGGTCTGGGACGGACGGGACGAGGCGGGAGCCCTGGTCGCGTCCGGCGTCTATTTTCTTCGCCTGGATTCTGCGACGGGGTTCCTGACGCAGAAAATGGCCCTGCTCAGGTGAGTTCGCCGGCAAGTTTTCCGGCCGGCCGCGGCCTTGCCAGGCCTTGACCGATCGGTCCCTGCTGGCCATGATAGACGGACCACTCCGGAGGTCCGCCATGCCCGAATTTCTCACCGCCTGCCCGCGCAACTGCTACAGCACCTGCGCCATGAAGGTCACGGTGGAAGACAGTCACTTGATGGCTCTGGAACCCGCCCCGGCCAACGAGGCCACGGCCGAGGGCCTCTGCCTCAAGGGTTTGGCCTACGCCGAGCGCGCCCACAGTCCGGACCGCATTCTGCATCCGTTGCGGCGGCAGCCTGATGGCTCTTTTGCCCGCATCACCTGGGATGCGGCCCTGGACGAGATCACCGGCCAACTGCGGCGTACCCGCAATGAATTCGGTCCCCAGGCGATCCTGCACTACGCCGCCAGCGGCACCAAGGGCCTGCTGAACCAGTGCAGCCTGGACTTCTGGCGCCATTTCGGCGGCTGCACCACCACCTACGGCGACCTGTGCTGGCCGGCGGGTCTGGAGGCGACGCGCCTGACGCTGGGCGCCAACATTCACAACGCGCCGCCGGATCTGGTCAACGCCAGATTGATCATTTTCTGGGGCAAGAACGCGGCCGAGACGAATATCCATCAGATGCGATTCGTGACCGCGGCCCAGGACCGGGGCGCACAGCTGGTGGTCATCGATCCGCGGCGGACACAGACCAGTGAAAGGGCCGAGCTGTTGATCCAGCCGCGGCCGGGCACCGATGGGTATCTGGCCGTGGCGGTGGCGCAGCTGTTGATTCGCAAGGGGCAGGTCGCCGAAGAGTTCATCGGCGACCACGTCGAGGGCTACCCGGAGTTCGCCGCAATGGTGAACGAGGTCCCGCTGATCGAACTGGCCAGGACCTGCGACGTGCCCGTCCACGCCATCGAGCAACTGGCCGCACTGCTGGGCACGATCAAACCCGCGACGATCTGCGCCGGCTTCGGCATGCAGCGTTACACCAACAGCGGCCAGACCATGCGCGCGCTGATCGCCCTGTGCGCCATCACCGGCAATCTGGGCCGGCCCGGCGCGGGCTGGGCGTACGCCAACCTGCAGTCCCATGTGTTCGCTGAAGTGCGTGACCCGCTGGCCTCGCTGCCGCCCGCCAAGCCGGATGGCGTGGTGCGCGTCGGCGTGTCCACCGCGCGGCTGGGCCGTGACATGCTGGCGCTGCAGGATCCGCCCCTGAAGTTCGCCTGGGTCGAGCGCGGCAACCCCCTGGCCCAGAACCCCGACACCCACCTGGTGCGCGAGGCCTTCGCGGCCCTGGATTTCCGGGTCGTGGTCGAACAGTTCCTGACCGACACCGCGCGCGCGGCCGATATCATCCTGCCGGCGAAGAACATGTTCGAACAGACCGATGTGTTCGGCGCCTACTGGCACCACTACCTGCAGCTCAAGCCGCAGGTGCTGCCGCCGGCCGGCGAAGTGAAACCCGAAACCGAGATCTTCCGCGCCCTGGCCCGGCGGCTGGACCTGCTGGACGCGGAACTGGACGCGGCCATTCCCGGCCCCGATGACGAGGCTGTGCGTGCCTGGCTGGACCGGCAACTGGCGCCGCTGAACCTGAGCCTGGAAGACCTGGCGGCCGGTCCCGTGATCGCGCCTGGCGCGCAGGAAGTCGTGTTCGCCGATGGCGTCTATCCCACCCCATCGGGCCGTATCGAGCTGCGCAGCGAGGAGGCGGCCGCGCGCTGGGGCCTGGACCCGCTGCCACGTCCGACGCTGCCGGTCGAGTGCGCCGCGCGAGCGGACGCAGATCCGGCCACGCCACTGCAACTGCTGACGCCCAACACCAAGAACCGCATCCACTCCCAGTTCGGGAATCTGGCATTAATCCGGACGCACGACCCGCAGCCGGAAGTGCAGATCCATCCGGACGATGCCCGGGCCCGCGGGATCCGGTTCGGCGACCGCGTGCGCATCCACAACGGGCGGGGCGGGATCACGGTGCTCGCGCGCATCGACGCGGGCATCCGGCAGGGGTGTGTGGCGGTGACCAACGGCTGGTGGGGCAGCGACGGCGGCCTAGTCAACAAGCTGTCGGCGGGTCGCGAGACCGACCTGGCCCATGGCGCGGCCTTCCACGACAACCTGGTGGAGGTAACGCGCGCATGAACAGCCGCCACGCCTTCGTCCTGGACGTGAACAAGTGCACGGGCTGCCACGCCTGCGAGGTGGCCTGCCGGATTGCCAATGGTTGGCCGGCCAACCAATCCTGGCGCGAGGTGCACACCTTCAATGAGCTGCACGTGCCCGGCGTGGAGCTGGTGCATCTGTCCCTGGCCTGCAATCACTGCCACGACGCGCCGTGCATGGAGCAGTGTCCGGCGCTGGCCTACTATCGCGATCCAGTGACCAATGCCGTGCTGATCAACGCCGAAGCCTGCCTGGGCTGCGGCTACTGCGCCTGGGTTTGTCCGTATGGTGCGCCGAAACTGGACGCGGAGAACGGCGTGATGACCAAGTGCACCCTGTGCAACGACAAGGTGCGGCAAGGTGGGCGGCCGGCCTGCGTGACGAGCTGCCCGACCGGCGCCCTGGAGTGGCGCGAGGTTGCCGAGGCCGAGCTGACCCAGGAGGTGCCCGGCTTCGCCCAGGCGCGCACTGACCCGAGCATCCGCGTTGTCGGCGTGCGCGAGGAGCGCCGTGTCCCGGCCCAAGCCACACCGCCGGCCCAGCCGCCCTGGCGCGCGCTGCGTGATCGTATCACCCCGCTGATCACGCTTACCCACGAATGGCCGCTGGCCGTGTTCACCCTGGTGGTCGCGGTGCTCGTCGGCTGGCTGGCGGCCCACCAATGGGGCGGCCCGCGGCCGGACTGGCGGGTGTTTCTGGCGTCAGGCGTGGTGGGCATGGGCCTGAGCGCGGCCCATCTGGGACGCAGCCGGCGGGCCTGGCGCGCGCCGCTGCACGTCGGCAGGTCGTGGCTGAGCCGGGAGGTGGTCCTGTTCTCGGCGTTTCTCGGTCTGGGCACTGCGGTGCTGGCCTGGGCGCCGGTCGCGCTCTGGCCCGGACGGTTGGCCGTTGTCCTGGGCGCCATGCTGTTGTTGGCGGTGGATCGGGTCTACGGCGTGACGCGCGTTCGCGGGGGGGCCGCCTGGCACAGCGCCCACGTGCTGGGTACGGGACTGTTGCTGGCCGCGGTCTGGGCGCGGGTTGATCTGTTGGTCCTGCTGGTCGGATCTTTGAAGTTCATTTTCTACCTGTTGCGCCAAGCGGGCCGCCACCGGCAGAATCTGGCGGCGTCGCTGGGTTTGACGGTACCGCGTCTGGGATTCCTAGCCGCAGGTGTCGGGGGGATTCTGGCCAACGGATTCAGTCCGGCGTCGCTCGCGCTGATCCTGGCCGGTGAGATGATCGACCGCGGGCTCTACTACCATGAACTGGAGATCCCCACGCCGGCTTCGCGCCAACTCGATGAATTGGCCGCCAGACCGCAGGCGCAGGGAAGCTGACGGGCCTGGATACACCGAACCCGGACCTGTCAAGCCGAAGCGCAAGGGGGATCGCGAAAGGCAAGGACAAATCCGGGCCGGCATTTCAATCAGCTGTCGCGTGAGGGGGTGTGCCTCACGTCAGACTCTGCCAAGTCCTGTCGAGAGATTAATAAAAATTACGCTGGGCGCAAGTGGAAACGTGGATAAAAATTGTCCGCTACGGGCCGCCCGTATTGTCAATCGTTGTAACTCGTTCTAAACTATTGCGTAGCCGGCGCTGACCGGATAGAGCTGTAGACACATTCACCAAGGCACAACCATGACCAAACCAGTGATTGCTCCGGGCGGATATTGGTTTCTTCGCAACCGGAACCCGGCGTCCTGGCTCAGTTGGTGGGCGGTTCTGTTGGCTGCTTTGCTGGCTGGCACCCCCGCTCTGGCCCTGCCCCGCTATGCGGCGACCTACGGCCAGAGTTGTGTGCTCTGCCATGAGAACCCGACCGGTGGCGGCCTGCGCAATCTCTACGCGACCCAGTATCTGATCCCCGAGGAGATCGCGGCCCGCGGTTGGCCCGGTGAGGACGAGGACGGCTTTCTGGCCCTGCAGCTGATGGGCAACTACTGGGACATCGAGACGGGGGCGGATGCGGGCGGCGACAGCTATCATGAAGCCGAGCTCATGCTCCACTTCTTCTACTAGGAGGCACACGGCATGCGAAGACATCTGGTGCGTGGCTTGTTGCTTCTGTTGGCGCTGCTGCCGACTGCGGCGCTGGCCGGCCACTACGTTGTCGTGACCGGGAGTGAGAGCGAAGTCGTGTTCAAGTCGCGGGCCCCCATGGAGAAATTTGAAGGCCGGACCCGGCAGGTTCAGGGCTGGCTGGACGCCGAC
>JAJRWA010000259.1 GCA_024277025.1 Candidatus Krumholzibacteriota bacterium
GCGAGTGCCCGCTTCAAGCGACTTGATACCGGGGCAGTCGTGGACGTGACCTATGACCCGAGCGCCGTCCCGGGTGATCCGCGGCAGCAGGAGATCATGCAGCGGTTGATGCACGGCGTAGCCACACCGGAGGACAAGGCGGGCTTCGGTGAGATGTGGCAGCAGCGCATCGCGGCCATTTTCGCCCAAAGTGAACGGGTGGTTTCGGTCGCGCAGGTTTGATTTTTGGTGCTTGACAGTATCGTGTCGCTGCCCGGAGAATGCAGCGAATCAAGGGTGTCTGGGCCGGCAGGGGCGGGCCCAGGGTGGATGGAATCCGTCCCCAAACGGAATTGCGGGACTGGGCCAACGAGAAGGACATCGCCATGCGCAAGAAGGAATATCGGAAGCCGGTGCTCAAGACGAAGAAGATCAAGTTGGGCGTATTCGGCAGTTACAGTGGTCGCGACCAGGACACGGGTGATTTGATGCCGGTGCCCATTGAGGTCATTGACAAGTTGGATCTGCGGATGGAATAGGTTGTGCCTCCGGGATTTTCTCCCTCTTTTTCCCCGAGCCGACCCCATCGGACTCGGGGATTTTTTCGGTACCCCCACATTCCATGGGTCCGATTCCGCGCTATCGCCCACCTCATCATCCCGCCGGTCATGATCCTCAGAATGAGAAGGTGGTGCCGATGGCGCCATCGATCCCGTCCGGCGCGCTGTCTGCCCCAACGCCGCCCGCACCGCCCGCGCCCGGCAGGCCATTGGCCACGAAGGTGATGGTGCCGGTATCGGCCACCGCGCCACCGTTGGCACCAATGATGCCAAAGACGGATCCCCCCGGCCCCCCGGCGCCACTGCCGCCCCAGCCGCCGGCGCCGCCGGCACCGCCAAAGCCGCCAAGCCCCACATCGCTGCAGTCCCGACCACCGGGAATGCCGCCGGCACCGCCGGCGCCGCCGCCGCCGCCATTGCCGCCGGTACCGCCGCCGCCGCCGCTGCCCATATTGATCGTGCAGTTGGTGACCGTCGGCGTGGCGTTGTCCAGCACGAAGCCGAACGAGCCGCCACCACCGTGACCGCCGGTTCCGGGTTGGCCGGAGTAGCCACCGCCGCCGCCGCCACCGCCGGAGCCGCCCACGCCACTGACGATGAAGGTGCCCTTCTGGCCACCGCCACCGCCACCGCCGCCGCCGCCGCGACCGCCGGTGCCGAGATTGCCGCTGCCCGAAGTGCTGGGTTGCCAGGCGCCACCGACGATCGACCCGAGTACGGCGCCGGGGCTGCCGTTGGTACCATTGGTGCCCGCCGCCCCCGGCAAGCCGTTGCCGGCGCTGGAGCCGATGGCGCCGGTGTATCCAGGTGCCCCGCCGTTGCCGCCACCGCCGCCGCCGGCCACGCCCGGTGTGCCGTCGCTGCCGTTACCGCCGGCGTTGCCACCGGAGCCGCCGCTGCCGCCGTTGAAGAATCCACTGCCGCCGCCGCCGCCTGGTCGCGATGGCGTACTGTCACAGAATCCGTCCAGGCCGCTGCTGCCGCCACCGCCCGGCGCACCGGTCGCGCCGTTGATTCCGGCGGCGCCCGGCGCGCCATTGCCGGCCGTCACGATGCAGTCCACAAACTCCAGCAGGGCGCCGCAGTCCACGAGACTGATGGCGACCGAGGACTGTCCCGGCAGTGTTGCGCTGTTCGACTCGACGTGCAATCCCTCAACACGCGTCGCCGAATTGATGCCACTGCCGTGCAGGGGTTGCACATCACCGGTCAGATGGGAATAGCCGGCGGTGTCGCCCCACAGAAGCGGATCGCGGCCACCAAAAATGCTGATACCATCGATGAGGTTCACCACACCAGGAAACTCCCCGGTCGTCACGAGGACCGAATCCAGGGCCGCGGCCTGGGCCAGGACCAGGCCCTGGGCGATGGTGCGCACCGGTTGCTGGGGCGAGCCGATGTTTGTGTCGCTGCCGGTATCGGCCACGAAAATCGCGCCGCCGGGCAGGGTGAGTACAACCACATCGACCACGGCCAGGCCATGGGCGCCCTGATTGTCGGTCATCCGCAGCTTGGCCAGGTACTGGCCGGCCGTCGCGTAGACAAACGAGGCCGAAGCGTCCACACCCGAAGCGACGTCGAAGACTCCGTCATTCTGGAAGTCCCATTCCCAGAGCACGATAGTGCCGTCGGGGTCGTGACCGTCGGCGCTGAAGTCGGTTGGGGTACCGGCCGCAACAGTCGTCGCGCCGATCGTATCGATCACCGGCGGCAGGTTCGCACTCAGGCGCAAGAACAAGTCACCGGCTGTGGTCGAGTCACCTGCCGCGGTCAGCGTCGCGGTCGTGGCGTCATCAAGGAAGCCGGGATAGGTGGCGTGCACCGGGCGCACACCGATCGGCACACCGGTCAGGCTGTAGTTGCCGGCCAGGTCGGTCACCGCAACGTGGGAAGTGCCGTCCACAAAGACAATCGTGCCGCTGTGGTCGACCGCGTTCTCACGGGTGGTCAGGCCGAGGATGGTTCCGGTGGGCAGCAGCTGGATATCAACCACCGTGGTTTCGGCCAGAGCTGCTGCGGATTCACTGACCGTGAACCGATTTGAGGCGCCAGCGTGATCGCGCAAGGAAGTGGTCAGCAGATAGTCGCCCGCAGTGAGGTCGGCAATGGCGTAGCGTCCGGCCGCGTCGGCCACGGCCGTCCGCACGCTCTTGGCGGCCTTCGGTTCGCTGACCAGTCCGGTATGCGTGGCCACCGACGCGGCGCGTCCGGCTATCATCGCCTCCAGGGTGACAACCGCGTCGGGCGTCGCCTGGCCGTTGGTGTCGTGGATGACCCCGGCCACGACGGCCCCGGTGTCCTGTTCGATGGAACCAAGGTTGCCCGGCGTGTCCTGGTTGCTGCAGCCCCAGATGGCCAGCAGTGACAGCGGCAGCAGCAGCCTCGAGCAATTCCGTCGGGATGGCGAGCGCGTCATGGCGAGGGGTCCTTTCGTCCGACTAGCGGGTCAGAATGAGGGGGCGCATGGTCTGTGTGTCGCCGGCGCGGACCCGAACCAGATAGAGGCCCGCCGGGGCGGGCCGGCCGTTGGCGTCACGGCCGTCCCAGAAGTATTCGCGGCTGCCGCTGTCGACCAGAGCGGCGGTCCACGACCGGATCAGGCGGCCGCGGACGTCATGGATTTCCAACTCGACCGGCGTCGGTCGGGCCAGATGCAACCGCAGGCTGACGCCGGCTGTGGCCGGGTTGGGCCAGGGCGGATCAAACGTGAGGGCTGTGCGCGACAAGGTCAGTGGTACTGTGGAGACGTCGTCGGCAACCACGACGTTGTTGACGTAGGCGGTCACGTAGTTGTCCACCCGGAACTCGAGGGTGTAGGTGCCGGCGGCCAGGTTCTCCAGACACCAGTCACCGTTGGGGTCACTGACCGTCAGGGCCCCGGCATAGTCGCCGGCGGGCTGGCGGGCGAAGACCCCGGCGCCGGCCACGGGCAAGCCGGTGTCGACGTCGGTGATATGGCCGCAGATGGTGCCGGCCAGAGCGGTCAGCGGGCAGGACACGACCAGCAGCAAGAGCAGCAGGCAGGCCACGGGCGGACGTTGACGGTGCCGAGCGGCAGGGGACATGACAAGCACCTCGGTTCAGGGATCTTGCGGCCGGAACGCGAGCATATCACAAAAACAGACAAAAATACTAGCCTTTTTCTTTTTGGCTGGCGAAGTGTTTGTACAGCAACCAGGTGGCACCGGCGGCGATACTGAAAAGCAGGATCGGCACAACCCAGGTCCAGAAGAAACCGCTCAAGGGCGAAGTAACCGGCAATGGCTGATTCATTCGGCTTCATCCTTTCCCTGGCGCTTGCGCCAGCTCCACCAGGCCAGGCCCAGGCCCGCAAACGAGGCCAGATACGCAATGCTCATCCCGAGCAAAGTCACCAGTGCCTTGTCCATGGTCAGGCACCCCCTTCTTCCTGCCAGCGCAGTTTCCGTTCAAGATCACGGACATACTGTTCCTGCTGGGCCTCGTACTCGGCCGAGACGGCCCGGAGTTTGGGGTCGATGACCCAGTAGATCGTCAGGGTGCCGGCCACCGCGCCGGCCAGCATCAGGCCGCCGCCTGGTTGCAGCAGCAGCAGCTTGGTCACACCGATCATCAACAGGCCCATGACCACGGGCGACAGCACAATGGCGATCCAGTCCTCGCGGGTCCACGAGTTGGCCTGCTCCGGTGTCCAGTGGCGTCGGATCAACGGCCGCCGGGCCTCGGCGGTTGCCGGTTCCGCCAGCTCTATCAGGCCCCGCCGGACGGCCTCGGCGTGCACCGGGCCCCACCAGCCCAGGGGCCGGGTCATCACGTAGTAGCGCACAAGCTGGGTCATGTTTTCAGGTTTGGTCGCCAGGGTCACGGGGATGAAGATCAGGGCGCCCAGAGCCATCAGCAACCAGAAATTCAGGTGATCCGGCAGCTTCGGGATCACGCCAAAGGCCGGCAGGATCCACACCACGAGCCAGGAAACACCCAGGTTGGCCATCCAGCCGGCCAGATAGCCCCAGGCGTTGAAGCGCCACCAGACCACCTGCAGGATGTTGGGCAGCCAGATGCCGGCCATCATCAGCCACAGGGCGAAGATCAGCCACTTGGTGATCTCCTGCATCATCAGGCCGTAGAAGAACGAGCCGATCAGCAGCACGAAGGTCGCGGCGCGGCCCATCCAGACCAGGCGCTTCTCGCTGGCATCCGGTTTGAGGTAGCGTTGGTAGATGTCGCGGGTGAAGTAAAGGGCGCCCAGGTTCAGGTGGCTGCTGATGGTCGACAGATGGATGGCCAGCAGGGCACCGAAGAACACGCCCACCAGTCCGGCCGGCAACAGTTCGAAGCCGAGGCGGAACCAGCCCAGTTCGTATTCGGCCTGGTCGGTGATGTGCGGCAGCATGGCGAAGAAGGCCAGGATGCTGGCGGCCCAGAAGCCGTTGCGGATCAGGGTCACCGCGCCGCCGGCCCACAGGCCGTAAGTGGCGTCGCGCACGGTCTTGGCCGACTGGATCCGCTGGGCTTCGACGTACCAGTCGATGCTGGTGCCCATGCCGAAGCCGCCGATGATCGAGATCACCAGCATGGTCAGCCACCAGACGACGGGGAAATCGCCGCCGAACCAGCCCGTGAAGGCGAAGGCGTCCAGGCGCCAGGACTGGCCCATTTCGATGATGCGGCCGGTGACTTCAGTCGGGCCGCCGGCGGCGGCGATGCCCACGAGCGAGACCAGCACTATGGCGAACACCGCGACAATGCCCTGCAGGAAATCGCCCATGACCACGCCCCAGTAACCGGCGGCCAGGGTGTAGAAGGCAGTGATCACCGAAGGGATGACCAGGCCCATCCAAACCGGCCAGCCGAAGGCCAGGGCGCAGACCTTGCCCATGGCGATGCCCACCCAGCCGAGGATGAACATGTTCATGAAGACCTGCCAGCCGGCCATCCAGCCGCGGAGCATTTCGGCGCCCAGGCCGCCGAAGCGCTGGGTCTGCCACTCGGCCTGGGTGTAGGCCAGCGAGCGGCGAAAGATGCGGGCCGAGACGAAGGCGCCGATAGCCGTCCAGGAGGTGAAGAACGTGTACCACAGTCCGCGCAGGCCGTTGGCGTAGATCACGCCGGTGATCCAGATGGGGGTGTCGGTCGCGGTGTGGGTCGAGAAGACCGAGGCGGCGGGCAGCCACCAGGGCAGGCCGCGTCCGGCCAGGAAGAAGTCGCTCTCCGAGCGGCGGGCCAGGCGGTAGAAGAAGGCCGCACCGCCGACCATCAGCAGCAGGAAGGCGACGGCCCAGAAGATGTCCAGTTTGGTGAAGTGGGCCATGGGGCTCCCGGGGGTTGGAGTTGGGTTGCGCGGGGATTCTAGCATCCGGGGCGCCGCGCTGCGAGCCCGTGATTCGGTGCGGCCGACACAAAAATAGCGATTTCCCTTGGCGATCCACCCGGTCGACGCTTACAGTGTCGGCGAAATTGTCGCTGGGGGGCGCCTGACACGATTCCCCGGTTCAGATCAATCAATCGCCAAAGGAGCGGACATGAAACGCTTGATCATTCTGGTACTCGTTGCCGTGCTGGCTGCCGGCACCGCCTCGGCCGCGGAATACGGAGCCCGGGCC
>JAJRWA010000260.1 GCA_024277025.1 Candidatus Krumholzibacteriota bacterium
AAGGCCGAGTTCAAGCGCATCGCCGAGCAGAATCCGCGGCGCTGGCTGGGGCTGCCGGTCGGCAACGCCAAGGCGAGTTGGGCGTTGCAGAACTACACCCGTTTTCTGTGGGGCAACCGGACGAATCTTACTTTGGCGAGTCCTGCGGCCTGGCTTGAGCCGGTCGTCAACGACCTGTTCGGGCCGGACGCCAGGTTGCCCAAGCCGGATCTGTCCTACCGCTGGGATCCGGCCAACCGGCTGCACGTTCACGTCTACAAGGCGCTCAAGCCGCAGTTGCCGGGCCGGCCGAAGTTCGCCAAACACGGCAACACGCCCATGCTGAAGCTGGCCTACTGGCGCAAGGATCTGGAAGCGCCGGCGATTTGGCAGAACCGGGTGCAGAATATGGCCGAGAAGCTGGATGGCTACCTGTTGAACAACGAATTTGCCCACCGCAAGAACCTGACTTCACTGAAGGCGGTCAAGGCGCTGCGGAAGGCCTTTGCGGACCAGACGACAACCCTGTGGCGGCTGGCGGCCCTGTGCGGCACGTTGTACAAATCGACCAAGGCGGTGGATGCATGAAGCGGCAGCTGACATTCCTGATGCTGGCGTTGCTATGTCTGGCGGCGCCCGGTTTGTCGCCGGCCGCCGCCGCACAGGAAACAACCTTCAGCCACGACGTGGTCCCCAAACTGTTGACGCGGGACTCGCAGCTGGACGCCGGCGTAGCCTTCGATCTGGACCTGGTTCACGAGGTGCTGACCAACGCGGCGACCGCCTGGCGCCGTCACCTGCAGCTGCGGGCCGCCGGGCGCGGCGAGTTGACCACGCGCACGGGCTTCAGCACTCAGCCACTGCAGTTGGACCTGGGCCTGCGGGTGGCCCAGCTATTGTATAGGCCGGATCGGGCGGGCAACGACGACCCTGATTCCGAGGTCGTGGCCGAACCGGGCTTCGACTGGGGCCAGATCAATCTGGGCTTGGCTTTCCGGCTGGAAAAGGAGCAGCAGGGCGCCAGTGATATCGCCCTGAGCGGCCGGTTGGGCTATGTGCTCAACGAAACGGGCGGGCTGCGCTGGTTGATTCCGGCCTTTGTCGTGGGCTACGACCGGGTGTCGCGACGCAGCGCCGAAGTGGTGGCGACCCTGGGCGGTCCGGAAGAGTACGACCGCTGGCGCCTGGACACCTCGTGGGCCACGCCGGAGCTGGGCGTGGCCGGTTTGCGCGCCCACGTCGACGCGCGCTGGGCCTGGGACCGGGGTCAGCCGGGCGCGGTGCAGGACGCGGGCCTGGACAGTGCCCGGTATCTGGCCGGCGGCCTGAAGTATGTCTTCGCCGAGGCGGCTTTCGGCGTGCTGCAGGGCCTGCAGGTGATGGTGTCGGACGGGCGCATCCCGCCGGCGACCACCGACCAGACGACCCTTCACTTGGGCTTCTACGTATTTCGCTAGTGGGGAGAGCTTCATGAAACCGATCGTCCTGATTCACGGCTACAGTTCCGAGGGCAAGAGCAACAGCGCGGCCGATATCTACGGCACCCTGCCCGCAGATCTGCGGCGCGAGTTCGGCGCGAACCAGGTGCTGGATGTGAACCTGAGCCGCTGGATCTCGTTGAGCGACGGGGTCGCCCTGGACGATGTCAGCTTCGCCATGGAGCGGGCCCTGAACAGCCCGAAGTTCAGGCACCTGTTGCGCGGGGGCTTCAACGTCGTGATCCACAGCACCGGCGCCCTGGTGGTGCGCAACTGGCTGCGGCTGTTTCCGCGCAAGCCGTCGCCGGTGGCCTGCCTGGTTCATCTGGCCGGCGCCAATTTCGGCAGCGGCCTGGCCCACGTGGGGCGCGGCACCCTGGTGCGCTGGTCACGCCAGATTTTTCAGGGGGTGGATCCCGGCGCGCGGGTGCTGGACGAACTGGAATTCGGCGCGAGCAAGACCTTGGACTTGCACCTGCATTTTCTGCAGCCCGGCCACCGGCTGGCCGAGGACTACGGTGTGCGCGAATTCTGCCTGATCGGCTCGCAAACGCTGAACGGCCTGCGCTTCGTGCCCATCCGGTATGTGAAGGAAGACTCGGCCGACAACACGGTGCGCACCAGCGCCTGCAACCTGAATTTCAACCACGTGACGGTCAAACCCACGGCGGCGGCGCGCCAGTTGAGCGCGGCCAGGGTCGATCACCACGTGGCGAGCCGGCTGGCCGGCGAGCCCATCTCCCGGGAGTGCTACGATTTCGACCTGTCGGCGCTGGCTGACGAACGGCCCGCGATTCCGTTTGCGGTCCTGTATGAGACGGCCCATTTTGGCGCCGAGCTGGGCATCGTGCACGGCAGCAAGACGCGGCGCAAGGTGTTGCCCCTGTTGGTCGACGCCCTGTCCGCGCCCGACACGGGCACCAGCCAGGCCGAGCTGGCGGCCCGCTGGCACAAGGTCACGGCAAGGACTTTGCAGCGGGCGGGCAGGTTGAAGGGCCGGCTCACGGACTGGAACCGTCGGGCCCAGTACGAAGGCCACTCGCAGTTGATCTTCCGTCTGCGTGACCAATACGGGGCCGATGTCGCCGAGCACGACATCACCTTCAAGTCGGGCGGCGGTCGCGGTCGCGAACGCCTGGAGTGGATGATCGAGGACAAACACACCAACCGGCTGAACCCCGGCACGACGACGTTCTACCTGCGCACCCAACAGTTCGTGGAGAAGGTGCCGACCAGCCGCCTGGACAGGGTGGCGCCCCTGGACCTCGAGATCACGGGCTGTGAAACCCAGTCGCGGGACATCCGCTACCTGCCGGTGCGGGTTCGGCTCTCGGCGGCCAACCTGCGCCGGATGCTGCAGCCGTTCCGCACTACGCTGGTTGACGTGGAGCTGATGCGCTTGCCGTCCGGCAACGTGTTTCGGGTAACGAAAGGATAGTGGGAGAACACCATGGAGTCACCGACACCGGCTGAACTGAAGCAAGCACGGCGGGCGCTGGAGGGGATCCTGGCCGCGCCGCCGAAATCCGCCCGGGCCCTGGAAACGGCGGTCCGGCAGATCGATCCGCGGGCCTGCCGGGCGGTGCTGTTCGAGTTGATCACCGATGGCAGGCTGGCCAACCGGCAGCGGGACCTGCTGCTGGTCCTGGCCGAGATGATGGAACTGTGGGTGGAGCCGGAACCGTTGCTGGCGCTGCTGAAGGACCGGGACTCGCCGGCGGATTCCCGGCGGCTGGCGCTGATGGTCATGGCGGCGGGCAAGATCGACCTCATGCTGGGCGACGACCTGGACCTGGATCCGGAAATGCTGCTGGATCTGGCCGGCGACGCCAACAGCATGCTGTTGAGCCCGATTCTCGAAGAGCCCGAGCTCAGCGGGGAACTGGTGGAACTGTTGGTTGAAATGGCGGCGGACCACCGCGCCGAACCCTTCGCGCACATCGAGCAGTCCCGCCGGGAACTGATGGTCCCGGCTTGGCTGGCCTATCGCGACGTTCTGTCCACGGCCGAACTGGTTGACCTTCATCCGGAAGTGGTCGCGCTGATCACCGCCGAGACGACGGCGACCGGTGTCGACGTCTG
This sequence comes from Candidatus Krumholzibacteriota bacterium, assembly GCA_024277025.1. GTDB lineage: Bacteria > Krumholzibacteriota > Krumholzibacteriia > LZORAL124-64-63 > LZORAL124-64-63 > JAGRNP01. Next base: position 3,540 of record JAJRWA010000260.1, read on the forward strand.
GGACGAGTTGATGGGCCTGGACCTGCCGCCGCCGACCTGGCGCCTGGTTCAGGAATCGGTCATGCGCTCACGCACGGCGCGGTTGAACCGCCCGTTGCGGTTGCCACAGGAAAAACCGATGACCGCACCGACGACCGCCTGGCTCAGCCCCTGCGACGGCACCGGGGCCTTTGTCATCTTTGTCTGCGTGAGTCTGCCAGACGGCGGGTTGAACATTCACAACGTCTGCCTGCGCACGAGCGGCGAACTGCGGGACGGCTTCGTACTGAGCAACCGGTCGCCGGATGAATTTCTGGAAATGGTCGCGGCCTTCCAGGAGGAACAAGGCTATGTGTTCGTGCGCTTCCCGGTCGCCAAAGCCCTGACGCTGGTGACGGCCGCCTGCGCCGGGGGCTCTCAGGACGGCACTGTCGGTACGGCGGACAACTTGCGGGCGGCCAACTGCCTGCGCTGGGCGTGCGCCCTGGGCGAAGAAATGACCGACGGCTGTCCCGACAGCGGGGATGATCTGCCGACACCGGAAAAGATCGCCGGCCCTGCGGTCCTGTCCGAGTTGCTGTGCCAGCCCGACTTCGGCGAGTGGTTCCTGAATCAGGCCGATCTGGCCGACCTGGGGGTGGACCTGGCCGGCGTGGGCGAACCGGATGCGCCGGATGAAGCCTGGCTGGAGGCCCAGGTCGAGCGGGCCAATACACCGGGATTAAGGCGTCGGCTGGAGGCGATGTTCAGCCATATGGCCCACTACTATCACTGGCGGGGCGAGGCGGCCCTGGTGCGCCAGTGCGGGTCCGTGTTGGCCGCACTGGCGGCGATGCCGGCGGCCGTGATCAGGATCTACCTGCTGAATTCACTGCAGATCCTGGCGGAGAACGAAGGCCTCGACCAGTTGCCGGAGGTGTTGGCGTTCGGCGATGACGCTGTTCGTGAGAGCCTGCGGCAGAGGTGTTTTCCGCGCCTGACCCGGCCGCGAGGCAAGCATCTGGCGATCCTGGACTTGACCGAAGCGGCCCTGACGCTGGTTACGATGGTGACAGCCGACATGGCAATTGACTGCCAGCCGCGCCAGGACACCCTGCCGGCGGTGGCCCTGGCCATCGCCAGGGCCCAGGTCGATCTGGTGTTATCGGAGCGTTCGGGTATCGACCTGCCTGCCGATGTGAAAAGATTCCGGCGCATGTTGAATGCGATCACCAAGGCGTCCGGCCTGCCGCAAACCGAGGCGGTCGAATTGTGGTCGGCGGTGATGCCCGCGCTCGAAGGCTTCATTGACGAGATCTGCGGCTCGTGTCCGGTGGATTGCCTGAGCCGGCCGACGGCCGATCTGGCCGACTGGTTTCACGCCGACGGACATCCGGCCCATGGCCGGAGCGAACCCCGGCCGCGCCGCAATGTCCTGGGCGCCGTCCACCAGCTGCGGATCAGCCTGAAGGGGAGCAAGCCGCCCATCTGGCGCCAGGTGCAGGTGCCGTCCGACTTGCCCCTCGATCAGCTGCACAACGTGATCCAGATTACCATGGGTTGGCAAGACTGCCATCTGCACGAGTTCGAGTTGCGACAGGCTGGCCGGCCCGGCGTGTTGCCGTCCTCCCGCAGTTTTCTGCCGCAGCAGGCCTTGGATTACGCCGCGCAAGGCGAGGACGAGGGCACGGTGACGATCGGCGAAGTCTGTCCGCGCCCGAAAGACAAACTGGCTTATATCTATGACTTCGGTGATTACTGGGTCCATGAGATCACCGTACAGAAGATCCTGCCGGCCGAAGCGGATATCTCTTATCCGCGTTGCCTCAAGGGCAAGCATGCTTGTCCGCCCGAAGATTGCGGGGGCCTGAACGGGTACTACGAACTGCTCGAGATACTGGCCGACCCCGGGCACGAGCAATATGCCGAACTGGCGGAATGGGTCGGCGATGACTTCGACCCCGCAGCGTTCGACGCCGCGGAAGTCGAACTCGGGTTGCGGCACGTTGGTTTGGATTGGGACGCCTGAGTCAGTCACACCCGCTGGATTGCTGACAAACCTGTCGACCGTCTAACAGGTAACACCCACTGCCACTGTCCTGCTCGTACGAGATCGTGCGCGTGCTGCCGTCGTTGTAACGCACCGAGATCGTGCCGGACTGCTCGGTACCCTGGATCACCCAGCTGCCCTGCCCGCTGTTCTGGCTGGCATTGCCCCAGGCACCGGTCTGGTTGCCCCCCGCGTCGGTCATGGTGCCGGAGTAGCCGGACTCGCTGAAGTCGGTGAAGGTGCCGCCGGGGCACAGCCCGTACCGGACCTCGGTCGAACCCGAAAAGCCCCACCAGGTGCCGGCCATCTTGCTGGCCAACGCCGTGTCGTTGGGCCCGGCGGGCGCGGCCTGGCCGGTGGCCGCGGCGGTCAGTTGCTCCATCAGTTCCTGGCGGCCTTCTGCGGCGTAGTCCATGGCGCCGGTGGGCTTGCTGAGGTCGATATCCCGCCGGATATTCGCACCGGTCAGCACCACGTCCTGCACGATCTGCCCCACCTGCAACTGGTAGTGGCCAGGCTTCAGGCCGGGAAACTGGTACTTGCCCATGAAGTTGGCCTGATCGGTGGCCAGGGCCTGGCCGGTGCCGCCGTCGAGCAGCAGTACGGTGGCGCCCGGGGCGGGTGATTGGGCGGTCTCCCCCACGTAGCCGTGAATGGTGTATCCGGTTTCCGGACTGCCTTCAGGCACGGTCGCGCATGAGGTGAGCAGGGTGGCGACGGCTAACAGGGCAAAGGCGATGGCGCTTGAGCGGAACATGGTGGCTCCTGTCGAATGAATCCGGGGTGGTGGCTGGGATAGAGACGATTCAGGCGGGGGGAAATCACAAATGCAGGTGCTGTTGACATGGTTTGTACGGCTCAGTAACGTGATACCACCGATTCATCCCCACATTGACCTTAGTGATGACCTGGGGAGGCGACTTTATGCGATTGTCAAGATTCGCAATCGGCACCATTTTCTTACTGGCTTTGATCATTTCCACCGTAGCTACAGCACAAACCGGGGATACCAATCTGATTGGCATTTTCGCTGATGCTGCGGCAACGGTCA
>JAJRWA010000261.1 GCA_024277025.1 Candidatus Krumholzibacteriota bacterium
ATTTGCCCACGAAGGTCCCTTCCCGGTCGTCCGGATTGTCCGCGACAACGATTTGAACGTCATATGCTGCTTAACGGCAATGACATGACAACACGGAGAATCGCTCCGCGTTCCGGCTGGTTTTCCACTTCCTGAATATAAGGCAAGATATGGGCCGCCGGCTCGTGGGAATCGTGCGACAGATCCCGACCGGCAAAAAAGGCCCCGCGAACAACGCGGGGCCTCTATCAAGTGGTACGCCCAGGAGGATTCGAACCCCCAACCTCCTGGTCCGTAGCCAGACGCTCTATCCAGTTGAGCTATGGGCGCACCTTATTCGCGATTTCAAGACCGAACTCATCAGGTTCGTGGCGGAGAGGGAGGGATTCGAACCCTCGTTGAGTTTCCCCAAACACGCTTAGCAGGCGTGCGCCTTCAGCCACTCGGCCACCTCTCCCCGACTATCCGGTTTCTGGCGGAGGGCGGGGGACTCGAACCCCCATGGGCTTTCACCCGGCGGTTTTCAAGACCGCTGCCTTACCAATTAGGACTAGCCCTCCGGTAAACACAATACAGGCCTTGGCCGATTCGAGCCTCAGCAAAAAGGGCCGCCAACCGCTCAGCGGTAAGGCACGGTACTATCTGGGTTTGTATTTGTCAAGGAGACCACCGCGCCTTTTTGCGCCGGCTCTCAGCGCCCCCGGCCCAGGCTGCTGAAATCCAGGCCCACCTGCGGCGCGGCCATCCGGCCGGACAGTTTGAGCGCCAATCGCACCCGCCCTTCTTCGTCCCGCAGGGTTTCCGCCAGAAAGGACATACCGCCGAGATCGGGCGTGAAACCGGCCGGAAGCCGCACGGCCACGCCCAGGTTCAGATCGCCGGCAAAACCGAGCCAACCCTGTGCCTGCCAATCGGTATCGTAGCCGTCGATTTCCAGTTGGTCAATCACGTAGCGCCCTTTGCTGACCTTGAAACTGTGGGTCAGCCGGCTGAAACGCACGGTCTTCAGGTCCTGGCGCGCGCCCAAATAGGGCGAGGCCTCGGCCAGCCAGTCGGCGGCCCGCAGCACCCCATCACCGGCCGTCAGGCGGCCCACGGCCGTGAGTGTGCGCAGCCGCGTGGACTCGTCACGCAAAGCCAGGCTCCCGGTGACCTCTCCCTGCAGATCACAATCCAGTCTCGCGCCCAGCTCCGGCAGAAAAGGCGACAGCAATTCCCCCGCCGGCACGTCTTCCAACTGCAGCGACCAGGCCACAGAGCCCCACGGGTCAGCCATGTAATCCAGTTCGAGATGACCGGCAACCGAGCCGGTGCCAAGAGACGCCCTGGCTGTCCTGGTCACGAAACGACGGGCCGCCCACTGACCTTCCACCTCGATATCCTGCCACGCGGCACCGGACACCACCACTTCGGCAATCCGCACCAGCAGCCGGAACGACAGGTCCGCCGGGATGCCGTCGCCGGGCGCCGGGCCAGGCGCGGTCGGCAGCTCCGCCAGGTCCAGGCCCAGATCCCCGATCCGCACCAGGTAGTCCCGCAGGCGGACCACCCCGTCGGCAGTCGCCAAAGTCAGGGCCGGACCGGCCAGCCGGATCTCCCGGGCCCTGAGCCGGCGCCGCAGCAGGTCACCGAGCCCCAGCGACACGGTCAGTTCCGAGTACTCCAGATCATACTGCTGGAAATCGAGCTCAGCCCCGGTCCGGCGCGCCAGTTCCGCACCGCTGCCGTGGATCCGGCCGTCGGTCAGCTTCAACCCCAGCCCGCCAATAACCTTCAGGGCCGCCCCACCCGGCTCCACCTGGGCGCCGGTGGCGGCGGTTATCTCAGTGGCCATCCGGGCCGCCAGCTCTGCGCGGGGCACCAGGATCGACGCCACCGTCAGCAGGACGATCGGCAGCAGCATCAAGACAGAAGCCAGAATGATCAACCTGCGCCAGCGTGGCTTGCTCATGACTAATCCCCCGTTGTGCGGACCATGCGGCCACCGCCGAGCACCAGATCCCCCCGGTACAGCACACAGGCTTGGCCCGGCGCCGGTGCGTCGGCGGGCTGGGCCAGTTCCAGCCGGATCAGACCGTCCTGGCGCGACCAACTCCGAACCGGCACGCCATCATGTCGATGCCGAATGCGCGCCACCACCGTCTCGGTGTCCGCCGTTGCCTCCCAATGATCCGGAAAGTCCGGCACCGCCGCCCGGAAATCGCTCACCGCCAGTTGGCGCCGCAACAAGTCCTGCTTGCGGCCAACCACCAGACGCGACCGGGCCAGATCCAGGGCCACCACATACAACGGCTCGGGTGCCGCGATGCCCAGCCCCTTGCGTTGGCCCACCGTGTAGTGGATCAGCCCGCGGTGCCGACCGCGCACCGTGCCCTGCAAATCGACGATTTCACCGGGCCGGGCGGCCGGGCTGTCCGGCGCATCGGCAAACAGGAAACCGCGGTCGCCTTCGGGCACAAAACAGATTTCCTGACTGTCCCGCTTGTCGGCCACCGTCAGGCCCAACGCGCGGGCGGCCTCGCGGACTGCGGGTTTGTCGTACCACCCCAGAGGAAAAACCAACCGCGAAAAGAGCGCCGGCTCGATACGGTGCAGGAAGTAGCTCTGGTCCTTGGCCGGGTCCACGCCCCGCAGCAGTCGGGCCGCGGTCGCCTGCCCCTGGATCCTGGCGTAGTGTCCGGTGGCGGCAAAGGCGCAGCCCTGCCGCTCGGCCAGACGCACCAGCTCCGGGAAGCGCACCACGCTGTTGCAGGCCAGACAGGGGTTCGGCGTCTCGGCCACCAGGTAGTCCGCGATGAACGGATCGATGACCTGGCGACGAAAGACTTCCTCGATATTGCCGACCCAGTGCACCGCGTCGAAGCGCTGCGCCAGACGACGGGCGTCAGCGATCGCCTCGAGCGAGCAGCAGGACTTTTCAGTGAGTTCGACTTCGTCGTCGCCATAGCAGAAATTCTTGAAGGTCACACACTGGACGTCGCACTCCAGCGCCTTGAGCAGGGCCAGGGTCACGGCGCTGTCCACACCGCCGCTGATCCCCAGCAACACGCCGGTTCCCGGCGGCAGTTGCCGGCGCAGCGCCACCGGGATGTCCAGCGGAAAGGTCACTTCACCGCACCGGGCGCCGGCGCGTTCATCAGATCCCTGACGATCTTGATGTTGTCCCGCGACCGCTCCCCGATGTCCCCGTCCGGGTCGTACTTGGCCGCCAGTTCCCACTCCACCAGGGCTTCGCGGTAGATCTTCTCTTCGGCGAACATGATGGCCATGTTGTAGTGGGCCAGGGCGCTGTGGTCATTCTGCTCCAGCACGGTCTTGAACTCGTTGAGCGCGTTCTGCACCCGGCGCTGCCGCAGGTACAGCGAGCCCAGATTGCAGCGGGCCTTCTCGTCGGTCGGGTCGATCTTCAGGGCCATTTCATAGTACTGCTTGGCCGAGGCCAGGCGCGCGTCCCGCTCCTGGCGGCTGCCCATCTGCTCGGCCCGGTCATCCCACAGCGAGCCCAGGTTCACCAGCGGCTCGATGAACGTGCTGTCCATGGCCACGGCACGGCTGAAGTGGACCTCCGCGCTGTCCAGCAGGGCGTTCACACCCGCGTCCCCCCACCCCGCACTGACAGCCGAGTCGCCCGCCGTCTTGTAGAAGTGATTGCCCAGCAGGTAACTGGCATAGGCGTTGTAGGGCGCCTCTCCGCGGGCCAGGGCATAAAGGGTGTCATCCAGCGCCTGGCCTTCCAGGCTTTGGGTGCGGGCGATGAACTTGTCCAGGGCCGTTTCAGCGGCCTCTTCCCTGCACCCGGCCAACATCGCCACAACCGCCATCAGGACCCACAGGATCACCAACGAATTCCGACGCATCGCTACACTCCTTGCTGAAGACTGCCTACCACCAGGCCTCCAGGCCGGTGATTGAAACACCCAGGCGGTACACCTTGCTGCGCACGCCATTCCTGTCCAGATCCCCGATGATCCCGTAGGAGAACGAGAGATCCAATTGCCCCATGTCGCCAGTGAACGCAAAACCCGTCCCAACGCTGAATGTGTATTCCTCGACCGGCTGGCCACCGACCCGATAGGCCCACACATGGTAGTTCGCACCCAGCCGCAGGGGCAGGTTCCCGGATCCGCCGTGCCGCTTCTTGCCCCGCAGGCGCTCCAGCCCCACGCCCAGGGTGTACTCGTCCTCGGAGTTGGCGGCCCACTCATCGTTGCCGCTGAATTTGGAGAACGGCTGGTACTGGGCATCGGCCCCGATCTGCCAGCGTTTGGCAAACCGGAACTGGAAGCCCGCCATGTATTCTTCCGGCAGCTTCATGTCCCAGGAGGACGCGTACCGGCTGGTCACGCCCTCGGCCTTCACCGTGCGGTCCACGCCCAGGTCATAGGCCGGCGTCCAGGACGCCCCGAGGCTCAGGCGCGAGAACGGATTCCACAGCATGGCCAGCGTATAGGACGTGCCCCGAAAAAGATCCTTGGTCTCCTTGAGATCCGGGTCGAACCCCACCGGACCGGCAAAGCCCGCGTTGTAGTTCTCCAGGATCGAACCGCTCTCCAGATTGATCGAGCCGGCCACGGACAATCCGCCGACCAGCAGCCAGGCCAGCCCCAGCGGAACCTTGAACCGCGTACCTTCGCGATTGAGGGCCACGCCACCGGCCACCGTATCGGACAGGGTCCAGACGGTGTCCACGTCCGCATCCCAACGCGTACTGCCGTTCATGCTGAACCCCGCCG
>JAJRWA010000262.1 GCA_024277025.1 Candidatus Krumholzibacteriota bacterium
ATCCACGCCCGTGCCGAACGGTCCGCGGATACCGATCTTCGCGCCCGGCTGCAGGCGCGTCATCACGTCGGTCAGCATGCCCGCCTTGCGCACGCCCAGTTCGAAGTAGCCCTTTTGCGTCGGTGACGACGAGATCGAGAATGGGGCCTCGCCCACACCAAAGATCGACACCTCGACAAACTGACCCGGCTGGTGGTTCAGTTCCTGGCCGTCCGGCAGTTCGATGCGGTAATACAGTTCCGCCGCGGTCAGGCGTTTGATCTCGGTGATCTCGGCCATGACCGGAGCGTAGAGATCCGCCGGTTCGACGGCCGGCAACAGATCGTTCAGATTCATCGGACCCTCCTTCAAATCGGCGCGACGACGGCCTGTTGGTGATCACTGATCAGTCGGTTGACGATGGCCACGATACTGATCCCGGCCGGACAGGCCGCGGTGCAGCGTCCACAGCCCACACACCAGGGCTGCCCGGTGGTGTCGCTGATGTACTTGAATTTGCGGAACGTGCGGTGCCGCTGCCGGCTGGCCAGCGATTCACGGAAGACTTCGCCGCCGGCGACCTCGCTGAACTTGCGCAGCATGCAGCCGTCCCAGTGGCGTTCGCGGTGGCCGTGGGTCACCGTCACATCGACCGCTTCGTCGACGTTGAAGCAGTAGCAGGTCGGGCAAACCAGGTTGCAGGTGCCGCAGCCCACGCACTGCTCTGCCGTCTCCTCCCAGACCGGATTCTCGTAGGACTTCTCCATGACCTCGGAGAGCTTGGTCTGGGGCAGGTAGATGTGCTGCTTGAAGTGACCGGTGGCCGGGCGGCCCGCGTCGTGGGCGGGCATCTCGAAGCCTTCGATCAACTCGCCGCCCGCCTCGGTATGCACCTCGAGCACGTAGCCGTCGAAGAGTTTGGTCAGGAAGATATCGCAGCCCGTCGGATCCTCGGGCCGGATGCCCACGGAACCGGAGAAGTGGTACTCGTCCGGTACGAAGCTGACGCCGATGAACAAGGCGTCCTGGCGCCGGGTCAGGTAGTTGCGTTCGGGGTTGCCGACCGAGAAGTTGTAGTCCAGGCGCCCGACCGCAGCCACATCGTACGGATGCACGCCCAAAAAAATCGCGTCGATGGGCTCGACCGGTGTGACCTCGAAGCTGTTGGCCGTCAGGTCGAAGGTCAGCAGTTCCTCGCGGGGCGGCAGGAAGAACTTGCGGATCGACTGCATGACCCGATCGTAGTCCAGCACGACCTCATCCGGATCAGTGACAGTGGCGAAGGTGAAGGATTTTTGACCTTTGGCGTGTGGTGCGATCACCCTTTTCCGAGTCATCAGGTGGGTGACGAACTCAGGAACGCGCTCGGCTTCCAGATAGAACTGAACCATTGGTGAAAACCCCCTCGACCGGATTGATTTGGGTGGTCTTTCGATGCGTCTGTGCGGTCGAAAGTCCAGCTTAGGTATCGGCTTTCGGGACAAATGTTTAATTATTATCAATTAATGTCAAGATAATAGCAGAATGTTTTTTCACCATTTTCTTGACGTTTCCTCAACCGTATCCGTATCTTGCCGACCAGTGTCACAGCGGACCCGGGACGCAACCCGGGCAAACGAAGAGATGACCATGTACCGAATCCTCCACCACGACAACGCGCGCATGATGATGCTCATGCCCCTGACCATGGCTATGGCCATGCCGGGGCCGGGCCGTTGTCTGTTTGCGTGGAGGAGAGACCGCTAGAAAGCACGCAAGCATCCCGAGGGAATGACAACCGCCCGGCCCGGCCGCGGCGGTTTTTTTGTTTCGCCACGCCGGCGAGACTCCAGTCCTCCACTCAGGGAGTTTGCCCATGTCACGCCTTGACGAGTTTGCGACCCGTTGTATCCGGGGCGGCAACCCAGCCGACCCACAGTATGGGGCGGTCCTGCCACCCATCTACCAGACCACCACTTTCCGGCACGCTGCGGTCGGCCAGGAGCAGGAGTACTCCTACAGCCGGGTCGACAACCCGACGGTCCGGGCGCTCGAGGATCGCCTCGGCCAGCTGGAGGCCGCCGAACCGGCTCTCTGTTTCGCCACCGGCATGGCCGCCACCGTGACCCTCTGCCTGGCCGTACTCAAGACCGGCGACCGGGTCGTGTGTTCGGATGTCGTCTACGGCGGCACCTTCCGCCTGCTGCGTGAAGTGCTGGACCAGTACGATGTCCAGAGCGTATTTGTCGACACGGCTGACCCACAGGCGCTAAGCGCAGCCCTGCAGGAACCGACCCGGCTGGTGATTCTCGAATCGCCTGCCAATCCCACCCTCAAACTCACCGACATCGGGGCCTGCGCACGCCTGGCCCGCCAGCATGGGGCGCTGGTTGTTGTCGACAATACCTTTCTGACACCGGTGCTGCAGCGACCGCTCGACCTGGGGGCCGATGTCACCCTGTATTCGACCACCAAGTACATCGACGGCCACAACGCCACGGTCGGCGGTGCGCTCTGCACCCGCGATCCGGAGCTGCGCGAACGCCTGCGCTACCTGCGCACGGCACTGGGCACGATCCAGACTCCGCACAACGCCTGGCTCACCCTGCAGGGGCTTAAGACCCTGTCGCTGCGCCTGGCAACGCACGGCGCCAACGCCCTGTTGCTGGCCCAGGCGCTCGCCCGGAATCCGCAGGTGCTGCGCGTGCACTATCCCGGCCTGGACTCCTTCGCCCAGCGGGATCTGGCACGCCGACAGCAGCTGAACGGCGGCGGGATTGTCTCGCTGGTCGTGGCCGGCGGCTTGCAGCAGGCCGCCGCGGTCTTGCGCCACCTGCGACTGATCACGCCCGCGGAAAACCTGGGCGCCATCGAATCGCTGGCCACCCATCCGGCTACGATGACCCACAAGTGCGTGCCCGAGGCCGTGCGCAAGCAGCTCGGCGTGGTCGATGGCCTGATCCGCATCTCGGTGGGGCTGGAAAGTCCGGACGAGATCGTGGCTGACCTGGAGCAGGCCCTGCTGGTTGCCGCGCGTGAGGTGCATCATGTCTAGCCCCATTGTTGTCTTGAAATTCGGCAGCTCGGTACTCACGGGCGAGGCCGCGCTGCCCGCCGCCGTGCTGGAGATCTACCGCGAAGTCCGCCGCAACCGGCGCGTGGTAGCCGTGGTCTCGGCCTTTGGCGAAACCACGGACTCTCTGCTCGGGGACGCCCACCGGTTGAGCGACCAACCGGAACCCCGCGCGGTAGCCCGCCTGCTGGCCACCGGCGAAGCCCGGGCCGCGGCGAG